>CAJBIA010000017.1 GCA_903953055.1 uncultured Methylophilaceae bacterium | reverse complement strand
GTTCGCAAGATCTTTGAATGCACGGGCTTGACCAGTCCCTATATTGTAGATGCCAGATTCGCAAAGGTTGTTTACAAAATGTACAACAGCTGCTGCCGCATCCTTCACGTAAACGAAATCGCGCAATTGCATACCATCTTCATAACCAGCTAAATGGCTTTTAAATAACTTTACTGTGCCATCCGCTTTTACTTGATTAAACGTATGGAGTGAAACGCTAGCCATGCGCTCTTTATGATATTCGTTTGGACCGTAGACATTAAAAAATTTAAAGCCCTGCCATTGTGGTGGGGTTGGTTTCTTATTTGCAGCTTGCTGGAGCGCCCATTGGTCAAAGTATTGTTTTGAATAGCCATAGCCATTAAGTGGGCGTAGCGTGTTGACGTCGCAAGCATCGTCGTAACCTTGGTCACCATTTCCATAAGTGGCTGCGGAACTTGCATACAAATAAGGCACTTTATTTTCTGCGCACCAGTCCCATAAAAGTTGACTATATCGAATATTGTTTTGAACCAACTTGTTGAAGTCACGCTCAGTGGTCGCGCTAATAGCGCCCATATGGATGATGGCGTCGATTTTAGGTTTGCCGGCCAAAAAGCAGGCAAGTTCACTCTTATCTAAGTAGTTTTGATACCGGCGTTTGACAAGGTTTTGCCATTGATCTGGGTGTTGAATGTCATCGACGATTACTAGGTCATCTCGCCCTAAGTTATTGAGATGCCAAGCAATCATGCTTCCTATCATGCCTGCGCCGCCAGTAATAACAATCATTGTATTTGCCTAGTGCTGATTAATTAAATAATTTGAACATTATAAACGCATAGTCATCATTTAGGCCTTTTCGCTCAGCATTTGTGCCCGCTGTGCAGTAAGTTTGGCTTGTATTTCAGCCGCTTCTTGATTCCATTCTGAAGAGACCCATCCGTGTAAATTTTCCATAGCGATTGTGCACATTGCATTGACCCAAGTCTCTCGGCCGTTCAGACATGCAATGTAATGGTACTCGCCGCCGCCATTATGTTGAAAAATGTGTTTACCTTCGATCGCGATTTCTTCCAGTGTTTCTAGGCAGTCACTACTGAACCCGGGGCAGATGACATCAATGCGTGGTGTTTTGGCTTTGCCTAGATCTTCTAAGGTGCTTGCCAAATAAGGCTTTAGCCACTCTTGTTTACCAAAGCGTGATTGAAATGCAATTTGATACTCATCTTTATTGAGATTTAGCGCTTCGGCGAGCAAGCGGCCTGTTTTCATGCATTCGCAGTGGTAAGGATCACCTTTTAAGAGGTGGACTTTTGGAACCCCATGAAAGCTCATGATGAGTTTACTAGGCCGTCCATTGATGGCCCAATGTGCTAAGACGCTATTTGCTAGCGCTTCTATATAAGCAGGGTGGTCATGGTAATTGCGTATGGTGCGAATTGCTGGCACGTTGCGCGTTTTGAGGAGCACTTTCCAAATGGCATCTAGAGAGGCGGCAGTGCTACTTGCAGCATATTGTGGGTAAAGTGGAAAGACTAAAATTTTATTGCAATGCTGCGCTTTCAATCGCTCTATAGCCGAAGCCATGCTTGGATTGCCATAACTCATTCCCAACTCAACCACGTATGGGGATGCAATGTGCTGTTTTAAAAATTCAGATAATAATTTCTTTTGATTTTGCGCATTGACCATGAGCGGAGAGCCTTCGCTGGTCCAAACGCTCGCATATTTTTCAGCAGATTTTTTTGGGCGGGTGACCAAGATAATACAATGCAAAATCCAGCACCAAATAAACCGAGGAATCTCAACAATCCGCCTATCCATTAAAAATTGACCCAAATAACGTTTGAGCGCTTTTGCATCTGGCGCATCTGGAGTGCCTAAGTTGACAAGCAGAATCCCGACTTTTGCTTGATCGCCATGTTGATAAGGAGGTTCTGGTTTGTAGTAAGCCATTTAAGTTTTCTTTAAGTAATAATCGTTAGGTATTAGATAGCGCGCTTGAAAGAAGTTTCGCAGTAATGTCTACAATTGGAATAACACGTTCGTATGCCATTCTTGTTGGGCCAATGACCCCCAATGTGCCAACAACTTCTCCATCGACTTCGTAAGGCGCTGTGACCATACTGCATTCGTCGAGGGGTGAGTATCCGCTTTCTCCACCTATGAAAATTTGGATCCCTTCAGCACGTTGGCTGTTATCTAATAGTTGCATTAATGAGGTGCGACGTTCGAATATTTCAAATAGTTTACGAAGTGAATGGACATTGGTAGATAAGTCATCGACTTGCAGCAAGTTACGCTCGCCAGAGATCACAACATTATCCTTGTCTTCATCTAAAGCTTTTCCGCTGGCATCCAAGGCTGCAGCCATTAGTTTTGTCATGTCATATTGCATCTGTTTAAGTTCTTCATGCAATTTTTGCTGGGCCTTTTCAAAGGTAAAGCCGGTATAGTGTTGATTAAAGAAGTTAGTGGCTTGAACCAACTCGTTTGCTGTGTAGGATTTTTCCGTCAGAATAATCCGGTTTTGCACATTGCCATCAGTGGTCACAATAATGACTAAAATGCGTTTTTCAGATAGCGGTAAAAATTCCAAATGCTTGAATGCGATGCTTTTGCGTTTAGGGATCATCACTAACCCAGCAAACTGCGTCAGTTCTGAAAGCATGCCAGCTGCTGAGGAAATGAGCTCATGGGGGTCGGGTGATCTGAATTCATGCATAATGCGTTGAATTTCTTGGTTTTGCATCGGCTGAACCGTGAGTAAAGTATCAACAAAAAAGCGGTAACCACGCTGAGTTGGAATGCGACCTGCAGAAGTGTGTGGGCTAGCAATAAAGCCCATGGACTCTAGGTCGGCCATAGCATTACGAATCGTTGCAGGACTTAAGTCTAAACCTGAGCGCTCTGATAGTGTGCGAGAGCCCACAGGTTGGCCGTCATTGATATAATTTTCAACTAGGGTTTTAAGCAGTATTTGAGCGCGTTTATCTAACATGATTGGTGAGGTTGCAATGCATTTTTGTATCATATCAAGCCTCCCCTCAATTCAAAAGCTTTTACGCAACACTTCTATGTCTGGCGCGAATATGATTAAATGCAAATCATGAAAAAAGCTTTTAAAAACGTCGCCATCATTGGTAAATATAATGCATCAGAAATGCGTGAGAGCATCCTTGCTATGTCAGCATTTTTGGCTTCAGAACAAGTTGCGGTCTTTATTGAGGCAGCTACCGCTGAACATTGTTTTATTACGGACTATGCAACGCTTAGCATGGATGAGATTGGGGACAAGGTTGATCTAGCAATTGTACTTGGTGGTGATGGGACAATGTTAGGGGTCTCTCGTACGCTTGCCAATAGCCAAATTCCTTTAATCGGCGTTAATCAAGGGCGTGTTGGCTTTTTGACTGATGTGAGTTCTGCCAATATGTTAGAGGAAATGGGCAAAATTTTTGCGGGCAACTACAGTATTGAGCAACGCATTTTGTTAAAGGCTAGTGTTTTTCGGGATGGAGGGAAAATTAGTTGTGGTCGTGCCATGAACGATGTCGTCATTAATAAATCCGGCATGTCCCGCTTGATCGAGCTAGAAGTTAATATTGATAAACAGTTTGTTCACAGGCAGCGATCAGATGGTTTGATTTTAGCAACGCCAACAGGAACGACAGCTTACGCACTGTCTGCTGGCGGTCCGATCATACACCCGACCTTGGATGCGATTACTTTGGTCCCAATTTGCCCGCATACGCTGAGCAATCGTCCGATTGCTATCCACAGTGCTAGCAAAGTTGAAATCACTTTAGTGCATTGCGAAGCAGCAGCAGTCCATCTCGATGGTCAGCTTGAGTTGGCGCTATTTGCGGGCGATCATCTGCTGGTTGAGCGTGATGAAAATACGGTTTCCCTTTTACATCCATTAGGACATAGTCATTACGACATGCTTAGACAAAAGCTTAATTGGGGCTAAGACGCATGTTGCAAATGCTTTCTATTCGAGATTTTGTCATTGTTGATTCGCTCAATATCGACTTCGTAAATGGTTTTACAGTGCTTACAGGGGAAACTGGGGCTGGGAAATCGATCTTAATAGATGCGCTTTCATTGGCCATTGGGGCTAGGGGTGAAGGTGGCATTACGCGTGCAGGC
Organism: uncultured Methylophilaceae bacterium; assembly: GCA_903953055.1. GTDB lineage: Bacteria > Pseudomonadota > Gammaproteobacteria > Burkholderiales > Methylophilaceae > Methylopumilus_A. The sequence continues at coordinate 36,797 of CAJBIA010000017.1, read as the reverse complement.
GCTGAAAAAGCTGAAATTAGTGCAAGTTTTGATATTGCCAAATTACAAGCTTTAAAAGCCTGGATGCAAGACAATGAAATTCCAAATGATGGTGAGCAGTTGCTTTGCCGCCGGGTCATTTATGCGGATGGACGGTCACGTGCTTTTATTAATGGGCAACCAGCTACGATTCAGCAGCTCCGTGATGCGGGTGAATTTCTAGTGGACATTTATAGTCAAAATGCGCACCACTCTTTGCTTAAACTTTCAACCCAGCGTGAAATTTTTGATGACTATTGCGGTTTAAGTCCATTGGCATTGGAAACAGCTTCTGCTTATCAGTCTTGGCAGAAACTATCGCAGCAACGAATGGAAATGGAAGTGAATGCCAGCAAGTATGCAGATGAGTTGGCTGAGTTGCGAGATAAAGTGCGTGAATTGGTACAACTAGGGTTTTCTGTTGGCGAATGGGAAGCCGTTCAACAAGAACACAGCCGGCTATCAAATGGCGCTGCTTTGCTGGCCGGATGCGAGCAATCGCGCGAGCTTTTATCTGAAGGTGAGATTTCAGCATTACGACAACTGACTTCCGCGCAGAATAAGTTGCAAGGTTTGCGTGATTTTGATGCGAGTTTGGAAGAGGCATTGGCAAGCTTAGATGCCGCTATTATTCAATTAGATGAAACCGATCGCTTTTTAAATCGTTATTTACAACGTGCAGAATTGGATCCTGAAAAACTAGCTGAGTTGGAGTTACGCATTCAATTGATTTATGCAACTGCACGTAAATATCGCGTCCGCCCAGAAGAGTTAGAGGCTTTGCTAGCGGAATATAAGTTGAGAATGGATGCACTTGAATCTGCGCAAATGGATGGTGAATTAGCAAAGCGAGAAATTGAAGCTAAAATTTCATATGAAAATTTAGCGCGAAAATTGAGCGAAGGTCGTCATCAGTTTGCACCAATTTTGGGCGAGAAGATTACCAATGAAATGCAGCGACTGTCATTGGCTGGGGGATGTTTCGAAGTTGCATTAACCTCACAAGTGGCATCAAGTACTGGCTTAGAGCAAATCGAATTTATGGTCGCAGGGCATGTTGGAGTTGACGCGCGCCCGCTTAATAAAGTTGCATCTGGGGGTGAGCTTTCCCGTATTAGTTTGGCGATACGCGTCGTGACTGCCCAGCAAGGGACGGTGCCGACGATGATTTTTGATGAAGTGGATGTTGGCATTGGCGGCGGCGTTGCTGAAGTGGTCGGTGCTTTACTGAAGCAGCTAGGTGTTGGCCGTCAAGTTCTGGTCATTACGCATCTCCCACAAGTTGCAGCCCAAGGCGCAAGGCATCTTAAGGTGAAAAAATTGCAGCGTGACCATGTGACGCTGAGTACGATAGAGGTATTAGACGATAATGCACGTGTAGAGGAAATTGCACGTATGTTGGGCGGAATTGAAATTACAGAGACAACGAGGAAACATGCCTCGGAAATGCTGATGCAATAATCAGATAGTCTGAAATTTAATTTGCTTAAGACTTGAAATTTGAGGGGCTAGTCCTTATTTAATAACTAGCATCAATGATTGTTGAATTTAAGCGCTCGTTTTTTACAAAGGAAAAAGAATGCAAATGAAGTATTTGATTAGTACGGCTGCATTGCTACTGGCTTTTAATATCCCTGGTTTTGCAGCGGAGGAAGTTTCAATGCATGAGGTTTATCAGGCGGCAGAAGCTGGCAAATTAACCGAGGCGCAAGCGATGATGGCCACGGTGCTTCGTGAGCATCCTGAAAGCGCGAAAGCCCATTATGTTGAGGCTGAATTGTTAGCTAAGCAAGGCAAATTGGCAGAAGCAAGATCGGAACTCAACGTCGCTGAAAAATTAAAACCTGGGTTGCCTGGTGTAAAGCCACAGTCAGTGCAAGAACTGAAAGCATTGATATCTAATGGTTCATCATCCTCAACTAGTTTACGCCCTCAAGAAACTCAAAGTGGTTTTGGTGTTGGATCGGTGTTGCTAATTTTGGCTTTAATCGTGTTTATCTTTTTTGTGGGCCGCGCAATGGGCCGTCGCAGTAATCCAGTTGTTTACCCTGCTAATAATGGCGGCAACTATGGTCAGCAACCCTATGGCTCAGGGATGCCAATGGGTGGGCCAATGGGCGGTGGCATGGGTTCAGGCATTCTTGGTGGCTTGGCAACGGGTGCTGCGCTTGGGGCTGGGATGGTGGCGGGTGAAGAATTGATGCATCATTTTACTGATGGTGACAGAACTAGCGGCGGAATCGTGAGCAATGCTAATGCGGGTGACTCTTGGTCTGACGCAAACGATTTGGGCGGAAGTGATTTTGGCGTCACAGACAGTGGATCTTGGGATGATGGCGGTGGTGGTGATTGGACTTAATTAGTCAACATTAAAAAAGGGGCGTTAGCCCCTTTTTTAATGTTTGTTTTATTTACTTATGAGGGCAGGGCGTTTTTGTGCAGTCGGCGTAAATATAGAGTGAATGTTCGTTAATTTTAAAGCCACGATCCTCAGCAGCCTTGTGTTGAAGCGCTTCGATTTTTTCATCACAAAACTCTTCGACGCGGCCACATTGGAGGCAAACAATATGATCGTGATGCCCCCCTTGATTAAGTTCAAATACCGCCTTGCCTCCTTCAAAGTGGTGGCGCACTAAAAGGCCCGCTTGTTCAAATTGGGTGAGGACTCGATAAACCGTCGCTAACCCAACATCATCCCCGCTTCCAAGCAAAATTTTATAAACATCTTCTGCAGACATATGCCGTTCTTTACTGCTTTCAAAGAGGCTTAATACTTTTAGGCGAGGTAGCGTCGCTTTTAAGCCAACATTTTTTAGATCATCTGGTTCGCGTAGGTTCATGATTGTTAGAGCCGCCTAGTTTTAAGGGGGATATCCCTTTTGTTGCTACTTATGAGGACGTAGGTCGTGTTATATTATCGCTAATTCTTATGAAAGTCATGGCGATGCGTTACTTAGTTTTATTGATAGTTTTTCTATGTGCTTCATGTTCATCCACTTTGCCTGGATTAAAACCATATCACTTGGATGTTCAGCAAGGTAATGTTGTCACATCAAAAATGATGTTGCAACTAAAGCCGGGCATGACGAAGTCGCAGGTGCGATATGTCATGGGAACGCCATTGTTACAAGATAGCTTTCACCAAGACCGCTGGGATTACATCTATCAAATGAATAAAGGTGGTGAGGTTGTAGAGCGCCGGCGTGTGATTCTAGAATTTAATAATGAGGGGCTTGCTAAAATCCGTGGGGATGTCATTCCTGCCGGATCTCCCGGCGCTGAAAATGCGCCAATGGCGAATGTTGAAGATGTAAAGTCAGCAAAAAGTGATAAAACGCTATTAAATGAAGATCCTAAGAAAAGTTGGACTGAGCGCTTTAAATTCTGGAAAGATGATGAAAAAGCAGGGGCTGAAAAGTCTGTTGCTGCGCCAGAAAAAGATACAAAAAAAGAAGAGAGTAAAGCTGGCTGGTTCAGCAGCTTGAAGTTCTGGGGTTCCGAAGACAAGACTAAAGTCACTGATGTGCAAGTCAAGCAAGAAGCAGTAGTGAAATCAGTAGAAGCACTTCCAGTCGCCCCTCCTGTAGAAGAAGTAAAAGTAGAGGTAGCCCCAGAAGTAGTTGCCCCTGTGGATGAAAAAACAGTTGCGATTGCTGGAGAGGTTGATGTGCCAGCTGAAATTGCGCATGCAAAAGAGGTAGTGCCAGTAACCCCGCCGGTGATTGAAAAAGTTGATCCGGCGCCAGTCGCTCCAATTGTCAAGCCAGAGGCGCCGGTAAAAGGTAAGGTGCCAGCGGTTAAAAAGCCTGCAAAAAAAGCGCAGCGGGTAGAGCCTGTTAATGAAGAACCTCAGCAAACTGAAGTTGAGCCAAAACTAGCTATTGGCTCAATGGTGAATGCTTGGGTAGAGGCATGGCGCACTAAAAACTTGAATGGGTATTTTAAATGTTATTCAGATAAATTTGCGCCAGAGGGGATGACCCGTCAGGCCTGGGTCGCGCAGCGCAAGCAAAGAATTGCAGGGCAGCCGGGTGCGATTGAGTTGTCGGTCGAAAAGCTTTCTATTGATGTGGATGCAAAGACGGCACGTGTTGAATTTTTACAGCACTACTCAAATGGTAAATTTAGTGATCATGTTGTCAAAGAGTTGAAGCTTGCAGTTGAGCAGAATACCTGGGTGATTTTAAAGGAGTCTGTGCTATCTAAGTCAACGAAGTCTGATGTTCAAATGGATGGTTCATTGGCTGGGATTCCCACGGTGAGAAAAACAACGACGGATGAGAAATCAGAGGCTATGCCAGAAAAAATGCTACAAGAGTCTGCAAAAGAAGCGGTTCAGTATTCTCCTGAAGTGAAGCCAGAGCCAATTGTTTTGCCTCAAGAAACCATGCCGGAGCCAGTGAAGTCCGAGCAAACGCCCCCATTGCAAGATACAAAGCCGAAGGAATCCGTTCCTGCGCCAAGCAGGTCAGAAACCAACAAGGATAATCCATTGCCGCCTGAAGGTGCGTCGGGGTACTTTGAGCGCATGCTAGAAAAAATTGGATTCTAAGCTAGGTCAATATAGAAAGAATAAATTGAAATGTTAAAAGTGGTGATTGCAGGGTGTTCTGGTCGTATGGGACATGCGCTACTCGAGGGCGTATTTGCTGATGAGTCGTTGACGCTTTATGGCGCCCTTGAACGGTCTGATAGTCCGCAAATAGGACGAGATGCCGGTGAGCAGTTTGGTAAAAAAAGTGGCGTTCTGATTAGTCATGATAATGAAGCGGTCTTAAAAGGTGCCGATGTTTTAGTGGATTTTACGAGGCCAGAGCCCAGCTTGATTTATTTAGCGGCTTGTCAGAAAGCGGGCGTAAATATGGTGATTGGCACCACTGGCTTTAATGCGGAGCAAAAAGCGGAGATTGCTGACGCAGCTAAAGAAATTGCAGTAGTATTTGCTCCCAATATGAGTGTTGGGGTAACGCTGTTGATTAGTTTGGTTCAGGCTGCGGCACAAGTGTTAAGTGAGGGCTACGATATTGAAGTCATCGAGGCACATCACCGCCATAAGGTGGATGCGCCATCTGGGACAGCATTAAGGCTTGGGGAGGCAGCAGCAAGCGCCTTGGGAAGAAGTTTGGATGATTGCGCAATTTATGGCCGTGAAGGAGTCACTGGTGAACGTGACCCAAGCACGATTGGTTTTGCAACCGTCCGCGGGGGAGATGTTGTGGGGGACCATACGGTTCTTTTTGCAGGCATTGGTGAGCGAGTTGAGTTGACGCATAAAGCCAGTAGTCGAGCAACTTTTGCACTCGGCGCCTTGCGCGCTGCAAAGTTTATGCGGGGCAAGAAATCAGGATTGTTTGATATGCAAGACGTGCTTGGTTTGCGTTAATTAAACTTTGCAATAAAGCTGATTGATGGCACGGCCTATTTCAGCTATAATTCACCCATTATATAGCGGGACGAGCATACACTCCTCCCGCTTTGCACATCTGCCGCTTACCGGGCATAATTATTAAAAAACAAGGGGTTATAAGTGCCGCAACACACGCCAGCCATGTTAGTACTTGCTGATGGGACAGTGTTTCGTGGTATTTCAATTGGAGCTCCCGGCCAAACTGTTGGTGAAGTAGTTTTTAATACTTCCATGACAGGTTATCAAGAAATTCTCACTGATCCATCCTATACAAAACAAATTGTTACCTTAACTTATCCACATATCGGCAACACGGGTGTGAATGCTGAAGATGTTGAATCTGGACAAGTTTATGCAAGTGGTTTGATTATTCGGGATTTGCCTTTAGTTCATAGTAATTGGCGAAGTGAGCAATCTCTTTCTGAATACTTAGTGGCAAATAATGTGGTTGCCATTGCAGACATCGATACCCGCAAACTTACCCGTATTCTTCGTGAAAAAGGTGCGCAAGCTGGCTGTATTATTGCTGGCGACATAAGTGAAGCTGAAGCCCTGGTTCAAGCAAAAGCGTTCCCGGGGTTGTCAGGGATGGATTTAGCAAAAGTCGTCAGTGTTAAACAATCTTACTCGTTCGCTGAAGGCGAGTGGGATTTGGTTTCTGGCTATGCAACACCAACGCAATTTGATTTTCATGTGGTGGCTTTTGATTATGGTGTGAAGCGCAATATCTTGCGGATGCTGACCTCCCGGGGTTGTAAAGTTACTGTATTGCCAGCGCAGGCAAGTGCCCAAGAGGCTTTGGCTTTGAAGCCAGATGGGGTGTTCTTGTCGAATGGCCCTGGCGATCCTGAGCCATGTGATTATGCGATTAGCGCTATTAAAACCATTGTGGATACAGGGGTGCCAACTTTCGGCATTTGTTTGGGTCATCAATTATTAGCTTTAGCGTCCGGAGCTAAAACACTCAAGATGAAATTTGGACACCATGGTGCTAACCATCCAGTTCAAGATCTGGATGATAAACGGGTATTTATTACCAGTCAGAATCACGGATTTGCTGTTGATGTGAATAGCTTGCCGGTTAATGTCCGCACCACTCATGTGTCATTATTTGATGGCAGTTTGCAAGGCATTGCTCGCACAGACAAGCCTGCATTTAGTTTCCAAGGGCATCCTGAAGCGAGTCCTGGGCCGACTGAGATGAGTTATTTGTTCGATCGGTTTGTCGACTCTATGAAACAGCAAAAGCAATAAGAAAACTATGGCAAAACGTACAGACATAAAAAGTATTTTGATTATTGGGGCTGGCCCAATTGTGATTGGTCAGGCTTGTGAGTTTGATTATTCAGGAGCGCAGGCATGTAAGGCGCTTCGTGAAGAGGGTTATCGCGTCATTTTGGTGAACTCAAATCCAGCCACTATTATGACTGACCCGGAAATGGCGGATGCGACCTATATCGAGCCGGTGACTTGGCAAGTGGTCGAGAAAATTATTGCTAAAGAACGTCCGGATGCTTTGTTGCCGACCATGGGTGGTCAGACTGCACTTAATTGTGCTTTGGATTTAGATAAGCATGGCGTGCTACAGAAATATAATGTTGAGTTAATTGGTGCAAGTAAGCACGCAATTGATAAAGCGGAAGATAGGCAAAAATTTAAAGAAGCCATGACTAAAATTGGTCTGGGTTCAGCGCGATCTTCGATGGCACATAGTCTAGAAGAGGCATTACAAGTCCAAGCCAGTATCGGGTATCCAGCGATTATTCGTCCATCTTTTACCATGGGGGGAAGTGGCGGTGGTATTGCTTACAATCGTGAAGAGTTTCTTTCGATTTGTGAGCGTGGACTTGATGCATCACCAACTAAAGAATTATTGATTGAAGAGTCTCTGCTCGGTTGGAAAGAGTACGAGATGGAAGTGGTGCGAGATAGTAAAGATAATTGCATTATTATCTGTTCAATTGAGAATTTAGATCCGATGGGCGTCCATACGGGCGACTCCATTACAGTGGCGCCTGCGCAGACCCTAACCGATAAAGAGTATCAAATCATGCGTAATGCATCGCTTGCGGTGCTTCGTGAAATTGGCGTGGATACTGGTGGGTCGAATGTGCAATTTGCTATTAATCCAACAGATGGTCGTATGATTGTGATTGAGATGAATCCGCGCGTGTCGCGCTCATCTGCCCTGGCTTCGAAGGCCACTGGGTTTCCTATCGCAAAAGTGGCTGCAAAGTTGGCGGTTGGATTTACCTTGGATGAGCTTAAGAATGAAATTACTGGTGGAGCAACTCCTACATCATTCGAGCCATCCATTGACTATGTGGTCACTAAGATTCCTCGTTTTGCATTTGAGAAATTTCCACAAGCCGATTCGCGATTAACGACACAAATGAAGTCGGTCGGGGAAGTGATGGCCATTGGCCGCACCTTCCAAGAGTCGTTCCAGAAAGCCTTGCGCGGTTTGGAAGTGGGCGTAGATGGCTTGGATGAGAAAACCCTAGATTTAGATGAAATTCAAAAAGAATTAGGTGAGCCTGGCCCAGAACGTATTTGGTATGTGGGCGACGCATTTCGTGCTGGGATGACGGTTGCACAAGTGCATGACCACTCTAAAATTGATCAATGGTTCTTAGTGCAAATCGAAGACATCATTAAGCGTGAAAATGCATTAAATGGTCGTCATTTGGCAGATTTAGATAAGGATGCTTTATTTCAATTGAAGCGTCGTGGTTTTTCTGATCGTCGTTTAGCTAAGTTGTTAGGTACGGATCAGCATGCAGTTCGGGCTTATCGACAGGCCTTAAATGTACGTCCAGTCTATAAGCGTGTGGATACCTGTGCTGCTGAATTTGCAACTAATACCGCGTATATGTACTCCACTTATGAAGAAGAGTGCGAAGCAAAGCCAACTGATAAAAAGAAAATCATGGTGCTTGGCGGCGGCCCTAACCGAATTGGTCAAGGCATTGAGTTTGATTACTGTTGTGTCCATGCGGCTTTTGCGATGCGTGAAGATGGTTATGAAACCATTATGGTGAATTGCAATCCTGAGACTGTTTCAACCGATTATGACACTTCTGACCGTTTGTATTTTGAGCCGCTGACCTTAGAAGATGTGCTTGAAGTAGTGGCGATTGAGAAGCCAGTTGGGGTCATTGTGCAATACGGTGGTCAAACCCCACTTAAGTTAGCGCGCGATTTAGAAAAAGCAGGCGTGCCCATTATTGGGACGACACCAGATGCGATTGACCGTGCTGAGGACCGTGAGCGCTTTCAACAAATGTTGCAAGAATTAGGGCTAAAGCAACCACCAAATAGAACAGCCAGAACGCCAGACGAAGCTTTGCGTTTAGCTCAGGAAATTGGTTATCCCTTGGTGGTCAGGCCTTCTTATGTGCTGGGTGGTCGCGCCATGGAAATTGTTCAAGAGCAAGCTCAACTTGAGCGCTATATGCGGGAAGCCGTGAAGGTTTCTAATGAGTCTCCTGTGTTGCTTGACCGCTTCTTAAATGATGCACTTGAGGTGGACGTGGATGCTTTGTGTGACGGTGATGAGGTCATTATTGGCGGGATTATGGAACACGTGGAGCAAGCGGGTGTGCATTCTGGCGATTCTGCCTGTTCGCTGCCTCCTTACAGCCTATCTAAAAAGTTGCAAGATGAATTGCGCGTTCAGACCGTGCAAATGGCGAAAGCTTTAGGGGTTGTTGGCCTCATGAATGTCCAGTTCGCGATTCAGGGCGAGACAGTTTATGTGCTGGAGGTCAATCCTCGTGCGTCTAGGACGGTGCCTTTTGTTTCTAAAGCCTGTGGTCTTCAATTGGCTAAAATAGCCGCGCGTTGCATGACAGGTCGTAAACTTAAAGCGCAGGGCGTGACCAAAGAAATTGTTCCGCCTTACTTCTCTGTGAAAGAGGCGGTATTCCCATTTATTAAGTTCCCTGGTGTGGATACGATTCTTGGGCCTGAAATGAAGTCTACTGGTGAGGTGATGGGGATCGGCAGTACTTTTGCGGAAGCCTTTGTTAAATCCCAATTAGGGTCCGGTGATGTGCTTCCTAAAGGGGGCAAAGCATTCATCAGCGTGCGTCGTGAAGACCGTGAGCGTGTCGTTGAAATTGCGCAAGCATTGGCTAATTTAGGGTTTGAACTACTTGCCACACGGGGGACAGCAGGCGCTTTAGCGGAAGCCGGCTTGACCGTGACGCCAGTCAATAAAGTGGCTGAAGGTCGTCCGCATGTGGTTGATATGATTAAAAATAACGAAATTAGCTTTATTGTGAACGTCACTGAAGACAAGCGTACGGTGCAAGACTCATACGCAATTCGCCGAAATGCTTTACAGCAAAAAGTGACTTACTACACCACCTTAGCAGGTGCTAAAGCTGCGTGCATGGGTATGGCGCATATGCAAGAGCTTGAAGTAAAATCCCTGCAAGAGTTGCATAAAGCACTCACTAAGTAATAACATAGCAAATAATCAACCACGCCTAATTTTAGGTGTGGTTTTTATTTTATATAGAGCGCGCATAGCGATAAAACGAAACAAGTAATCAAGGTAAATAACATGAATCCAATTCCAGTCACCGTGAATGGCGCAGAGCGCTTAAAGCTTGAGTTACAAAGACTCAGAAGTGTTGATCGTCCTGCGGTGATTGAGGCGATTTCTGAAGCGCGTGCTCAAGGTGATTTGTCTGAGAACGCAGAATACGAAGCCGCAAAAGAAAAACAAAGTTTTATTGAAGGCCGTATTGCAGAAATTGAAGGTAAGCTTTCGAATGCCATGATCATTGATCCAAAAACCTTGAATGGTGAAGGCCGTTGTGTATTTGGTGCTACCATTGACGTAGAGGATTTAGACAATGGTGATACTTCAACTTATCAAATTGTTGGGGATGATGAAGCGGATATTAAATCGGGTAAGATTTCGATCAGTTCGCCGATTTCTAGAGCGTTGATTGGTAAATCAGAGGGCGACGTGGCTGAGGTGATGGCCCCAAATGGTATTCGATCATACGAAGTGTTGCGAGTGCAGTATATTTAAATCGCCGGAGTGTGCGCAATGAATCAATGGACAGATAAATTAGCGTTAATATCAATCACCCTTTGGGTGGGTGGCTTATGGGCTGTTGGTTATGTGGCTGCGCCCGTCTTGTTTTATCATCTCCCCGATAGACAATTGGCAGGAATGTTAGCTGGAGAAATGTTTACGATTGTTGCTTATATTGGTATGGTGTGTGGGGTTTATTTGTTGTTAAACCGGGTAATGAAATTTGGCGGAAGTGCCCTGAAACAAGCTTTTTTTTGGGCAGGATTTGTGATGCTGGTGTTGACATTGGTTGGGCACTTTGGCATTGCCGTTATTATTGCAAAACTAAAGGCGGATGCATTGCCGCTGGACGTCATGCATAGTGTGTTTGCCGATCGATTTGAAACTTGGCACGGTGTGGCAAGTATTGCTTATGCCATTCAAAGTTTATTAGGCTTGGTGTTAGTGCTCAAAGCTACCCGGTAATTTTGGTATTTCGCACATTACCTGGTTAATTCGGTGTTAATTCGGTATAACGATTTTTGCAACTTCATTCTGGCGATAGATGACTAATTGTTTGCCGATGTGGTGGACATTAGTTGCCCCAGTTTTTTCACAGATTTCTTCTAACATCGCAACACGGGCTTCTCGATCATCGCCAAACACTTTTATTTTGATGAGTTCGTGTGCATTAAGGCTGTTTTCAATTTCTTGCAAAACACTCGGGGTCAGGCCATTATTGCCAATCATGACAACCGGATTGAGTTTGTGGGCGAGGCCACGAAGGTGGCTAATTTGTTTATTATTCACGCAGTGTCTATCTTGTCTTGTTGATTCATTAAGGACCTTATTTTATCACATGAAGCTTAGGCCATGAAAAGAACGAAAACCAGCAAAGCTTGGATGCAAGAACACGTGAATGACCCATACGTTAAGCTTGCCCAAAAAGACGGGTATCGAGCGCGTGCAGCGTATAAGTTATTAGAGATTGATGATAAAGACAGATTAATCAAGCCGGGCATGGTGATTGTTGATTTGGGCTCAACTCCAGGCAGTTGGTCTCAAGTAGCAATTCAGCGACTAAAAGGCAACGGCCGTGTGATTGCACTAGATTTGCTGCCGATGGTGGGAATTCCAGGCGTGGAATTTATCCAAGGCGATTTTCGGGAAGATGCAATTCTTGAACAACTTGAAGAAACATTGGGTGGAAAGCCAATAGACCTTGTAATTTCAGACATGGCCCCCAATATAAGTGGTATTACTTCAGTAGATCAGCCCAATGCGGTTTACTTGACGGAACTAGCGGTCGACTTTAGCTTGAAATGGCTGAAACCAGAAGGTAACTTTCTAGTCAAAGTGTTCATTGGTTCTGGTTTTGAAGAAATTGTGAAAGTGATGCGAGAGAGTTTTGAGAAGGTAGTAACACGTAAACCTAAGGCGTCTCGGGATCGGAGTACGGAAGTTTATTTAATAGGCTTAAAACGTAAATCCGTCGATCGTTAATTAAACCACGGCTTCGTGAATACAAACTGGATTTAGTGGTAAGATTTTAATTGTACAAATGCAGTCTATAAAAGGATGTAATCTTGAATAACACCATTAAAAATATCGCGATATGGGTGATTGTTGCCATTATCTTGATGACGGTTTTTAATCAGTTCTCAAATAAAAATGGACCAGAGAATCAGATCGTCTACTCACAATTCATCAATGAAGTGAAGCAGGGTCATGTGGCTAAGGTCATCATTGAAGGTCGGATGTTGCATGGTGAAAATTCGGATGGCAAAAAATTTAATTCTTATGCCCCCTATGACCCAGGAATGATGGGCGACTTGCTGAAGAACAATGTCAAGGTGGAAGCGAAGCCAGAGCAAGAGCAATCCTTGTTGATGAGCATTTTGATTAACTGGTTCCCGATGGTTTTATTAATTGGCGTTTGGATATTCTTCATGCGTCAAATGCAAGGTGGCGGTAAAGGCGGTGCATTCTCGTTTGGTAAAAGCAAAGCGCGTCAGTTAGACGAGGCCTCCAATCAAACCACTTTTGCAGATGTCGCTGGTTGCGATGAAGCAAAAGAAGAAGTTTATGAACTGGTTGAATTCTTACGTGATCCAGGCAAATTCCAAAAGTTGGGTGGTCGCATCCCGCGCGGAGTATTAATGATTGGACCACCTGGTACGGGTAAAACCCTGCTAGCAAAAGCAATTGCTGGTGAAGCAAAAGTGCCATTTTTCACCATCTCAGGTTCAGATTTTGTTGAAATGTTTGTCGGCGTTGGCGCTGCGCGCGTGCGTGATATGTTTGAACAAGCGAAGAAAGCAGCGCCTTGCATTATCTTTATTGATGAAATTGATGCAGTCGGTCGTCATCGTGGTGCGGGGACTGGTGGTGGTAATGACGAACGTGAACAAACCTTGAATCAAATGCTGGTTGAGATGGATGGCTTTGAGCCTAATTCAGGCGTCATTGTAATCGCTGCAACTAACCGCGCAGATGTGCTTGATAAAGCCTTGCTTCGTCCAGGACGTTTTGATCGTCAAGTCATGGTCGGTTTGCCTGACATTCGTGGCCGTGAACAAATTTTGTTGGTCCACATGCGTAAAGTGCCAATTGATCCAGATGTTAAAGCTGATATTCTTGCGCGTGGTACGCCTGGGTTCTCAGGTGCAGATTTAGCTAACCTTGTGAATGAAGCTGCCTTATTTGCAGCCCGTCGTAATAAGCGCACCGTAGATATGTCTGACTTTGAAGATGCGAAAGATAAAATCTTCATGGGCCCAGAGCGCACTTCTATGGTGATGCGTGAAGAGGAACGTCGTAATACTGCCTACCATGAGTCAGGGCATGCGGTGGTGGCTAAGCTCTTACCTAAAGCAGACCCTGTCCATAAAGTGACGATCATGCCACGAGGATGGGCGCTTGGTTTGACGTGGCAATTGCCGGAATTCGATCGAATCAGCAACTATCGTGACAAGATGTTAGAAGAGATTTCGATTCTTTTTGGCGGTCGTATTGCTGAAGAGATTTTTATGCATCAAATGTCGACCGGGGCATCCAATGACTTTGAGCGTGCGACTAAGTTAGCCCGTGATATGGTGACGCGTTACGGGATGTCTGATGCACTTGGCACGATGGTCTATGCAGGCAGTGAGCAAGACTCTTTCTTTGGTAGCATGTCATCAAAAACGGTATCTGAAGCGACGCAGCAAAAGGTTGATTCTGAAATTCGTCGGATCTTAGATGAACAATATGGGATTGCGCGTCAATTGCTAGAAGATCATCGAGACAAAGTCGAAGCGATGACCGCCGCTTTACTTGAATGGGAAACCATCGATGCTGAGCAGATCAATGACATTATGGCCGGGCAGCCGCCAAGAGCGCCTAAGCCTAGTCAGTCAAGCAACAAAGCCAGTCGCGGTGACAATGGCACAACGGGAAGTCAACCGACTGTCGCACCTCAACCCGCTGCTAAAAATTAATTGTAAAAGAGGGTAAGCCGGCCGGTGTATTCTGAAAAATCCAGTAACACCGGATGGCTTTATTTGCATGAATTTTCTCTGCGGTAGATTCCAACTCGACTTAAGCGCTCCTCGTGTGATGGGGATTGTCAATGTCACGCCTGACTCGTTCTCTGATGGTGGAAAATTTAATCGTAGCGATAAAGCCATTGCCCATGCAATGCAATTAGTTGAAGAAGGCGCAGACATTCTCGATATTGGCGGGGAGTCTACTCGCCCTGGCGCAACTCCAGTGCCGCTAGAAGAAGAGCTTAAACGAGTGTTACCCGTCATTAAGGCCTTAGCGCAGGCAGGCGTTCCCTTATCCATTGATACTTATAAACCTGAAGTCATGCGTGCAGCCATTGATTCAGGGGTAGACATGGTTAATGATGTGCGTGCATTGCAAGCGCCCAACGCCATGGAAATTGTGGCAAAAAGTCATGTGGGCGTTTGTCTGATGCATATGCAAGGCCTCCCACAAAACATGCAAGTTGATCCTCAATACGCAGATGTGGTACTTGAGGTCATGGAGTTTTTAGCGGCGCGTTTGCAAGCAGCGGAGGCAGCGGGTATTAGTAGAAATCGTCTCTTGTTGGATCCGGGGTTTGGCTTTGGCAAGCGAACCGCGCATAATCTCACCTTGCTTAATCATTTATCAAGCTTACAATCATTAGGGATCCCTCTGTTGGTTGGACTTTCACGTAAGTCTGTATTGGGGCAGGTGGCTGGATTGGATGTGGATGAGCGATTACATGCCAGTATTGCTGCATCGGTGTTATCTGCGATCAAGGGAGCGAATATTGTTCGGGTACATGATGTTAAGCCAACGGTGGATGCACTAAAAGTGGTTGCTGCGGTGATGCATCACTAAAAATAATTAAAGATCATAACTATGGGTAAAAAATATTTCGGTACCGATGGCATTCGTGGGCAAGTGGGCAGGTCGCCCATTACCCCCGAGTTTGTAATGCGCTTGGGCTATGCCGCAGGTCGCGTGCTGGCGAGCGCTGATCGTCACTTAGCCAAGGATAAACGTCCGACGGTACTCATCGGAAAAGATACGCGTATTTCAGGCTACATGTTGGAATCTGCTTTGCAGGCGGGTCTATGTGCTGCTGGGGTGAATGTACGATTAACTGGTCCAATGCCAACGCCTGCGATTGCTTATTTAACCCGCGCCTTAAGAGCGCAAGCTGGGATTGTGATTTCAGCCTCCCATAATCCATTTGAAGATAATGGCATCAAATTTTTCTCAAGTTTAGGGACTAAACTCCCTGATGAAGTTGAGCATCAAATTGAAGCAGAGCTGGATAAAGCCATGGAGGTCATGCCATCAGTCGCGTTGGGTCAAGTAAAACGGATTGATGATGCGGCAGGTCGTTATGTCGAGTTTTGTAAAAGCACTTTCCCTAATGATTTAGATTTGCGTGGCCTAAAAATTGTGCTCGATTGTGCCAATGGGGCTACTTATCACGTGGCGCCACCGGTATTTCATGAGCTCGGTGCAAAAGTGATTACGATTGCAAATCACCCCGATGGCTTAAACATTAACGCTGATTCGGGTACGACTCATCCACAACAGCTTTGCAAAGCCGTGGTTGAGCATCAAGCGGATTTGGGGATTGCTTTTGATGGCGACGGTGATCGTGTGATGATGGTGGATGCCGCAGGCAACCTATTAGATGGTGATCAACTACTTTATATTATTGCCAAACATCGTCACCAACAAGGGACGCTTGTGGGAGGGGTGGCAGGCACCTTGATGACCAATCTCGCACTCGAACATCAATTTAATCACATGCAGATTACCTTTGAGCGCGCTAAAGTAGGTGATCGGTATGTGCGTGAATTATTAGTGAAAAACCATTGGCAATTGGGTGGTGAGAATTCTGGTCATATTCTTTGTTTAGACAAACATACTAGCGGCGATGGCATTATTGCGGCATTACAAGTACTGGCTGCGCTGAATGCACAAAATCAAACGCTGTTAGAAGCTGGCCAAGCCTTGAAGCTTTATCCACAGGTGCTTATCAACCTGCCGGTCAAACAGCGCATCGACTTGGCTAAGAATGAGGCAGTTCAGGCGGTGGTTAAAAAGGCGGAGCAAAGCTTAAATGGCAATGGACGCATTTTGTTAAGAGCCTCAGGCACTGAGCTTAAGTTGCGGGTGATGGTTGAAGGGGTGGATGGCAAGTTGGTCAGCCAACTGGCTGATGAGATTGCTGAGGTTGTGGCCAAAGAAGCGAAGTAAAATTAAGAATGTAAAAAAGCCGCCTTCTGGCGGCTTTTTTATGGCGAGGCATACTCTATTTTTGCCAGGTATCTTTTAATGTAACGGTTCGATTAAAGATCGGCTTGCCAGCAACGCTCTCTTTTTGATCTGCAATGAAATAGCCGTGACGTTCAAATTGGAAGGATTCGCCAGCCGAAGCTTCTTTTAATCCTAATTCTAGTTGTGCAGTGATAGTTGTTATGGCGTTAGGATTAATGTCTTCCAAATAGTCGCGATCACCACTACCTGGATGGGCCTCTTTGAATAAACGGTCATACATTCGAATTTCAGCGGCGTAGGCATGCGAAGCTGATACCCAATGGATGTTGCCTTTAACTTTAACGCTATCTGAACCTGGGGTGCCAGATTTGGTATCAGGCAAGTACTCACAATGAATGGTGGTGACAAGGCCATGCGCATCTTTTTCGAACCCTGTGCACTTCACCACGTAACCATAGCGAAGTCGAACGAGCCCGTCAGGCATTAACCTAAAGAATCCTTTGCTGGGTTCTTCCATGAAGTCTTCACGTTCAATCCACAATTCTTGACTGAGTTTAACCGTGCGCTTCCCTAACTCAGGCTTGAGTGGGTGGTTAGGGGCAAAGCAATCTTCAGACTGACCTGCTGGATAGTTATCAATCACGAGTTTTATTGGATCGAGGACAGCAATACGACGTTCTGCAGACTGGTTGAGGGTTTCGCGCATGCAGTCTTCTAAGATGGTGTACTCAATCCAAGAGTCTGATTTAGAGACCCCAATCCGATCGGCAAATAGACGGAAACCCTCTGGCGTGTAACCACGACGGCGGGCACCTGCTAATGTTGGTAGACGTGGATCGTCCCACCCAGAGACATGTTGATTTTCAACTAAATCAATTAATTTACGTTTTGAAAGCACCACGTAAGTCAGATTTAAACGAGCGAACTCATATTGTTTTGGAAGAGGGTGCGCGAGCATGCCGGCTTCGGCTAGACGCTCTAATACCCAGTCATAAAATGGACGTTGGTCTTCAAACTCAAGCGTGCAAATCGAATGCGTGATCCCTTCAAAGGCGTCTTCGAGGGGATGGGCAAAAGTGTACATGGGATAGATACACCATTGATCGCCAGTGTTGTGATGGTGGGCGCGTTTAATGCGGTAAATCGCCGGGTCGCGTAGGTTGATGTTAGGCGAAGCCATATCGATTTTGGCACGCAATACCATGCTGCCATCTGCATGTTGGCCATTGCGCATTTCACGGAACTTGCTCAAGCTTTCTTCAATTGAGCGGTCGCGCCAAGGAGAATTTTTTCCAGGTTCTGTGAGAGTGCCTCGGTTGATGCGCATTTCCTCAGCAGATTGTTCATCCACGTAGGCTTTACCTGCGCGGATTAAAACTTCTGCGGCCTGGTACATTAAATCAAAATAATTGCTCGCATAATACAAATGTGACTTACCAAAAGCATCCCAACCGAATCCTAGCCACTTCACCATTTCAGTGATGCTGTCGACGTATTCTTGTTCTTCTTTTTCTGGGTTAGTGTCATCAAAGCGCATATGGCATACGCCTTCGTAATCGCGTGCCAATCCAAAGTTAAGACAAATACTTTTTGCGTGACCAATGTGTAAATAACCGTTCGGTTCTGGCGGAAAACGCGTGCGAATTTTAGCTGGATCCGGCTGGCCTGCCGCATGGTGATTGGCGTCGCCTGGTGTGCCTGCCCAGTGTCGACTTGCATTAGTGCCTTGGGCTAAATCGCGATCAATAATGCCACGAATAAAGTTAGAAGCGGGTGCGATCGGTGTTTTTTCTGATGACATAGCAATGACTGTGTATAAGTTAGCCATTATTTTACACTGTGAGCGCCTTGGCGTGGCGTGTTCCTTCATGATTGGTGTCTTAAGCCTATGCTAAACTCTCATTCAAGATGATTAATACACTCACATTCCCAATTTTACGCTTGCTTGCAGATGGTCGCTTTCACTCAGGTGAAGCGATTGCACAGCATTTCAATGTGACGCGCACGACCGTGTGGAGCGCAATCCAGGAGGCACAAACATTAGGGGTCGAGATTTTTTCGGTGCGTGGGCGGGGCTATAAATTGCCTGATCCGATCAGGATGCTTAATCACGACGAGATCATGAATACGATTGGGCAAGAGCGTGCTTGGTTCAAACTGGAATTGCACGACACACTCGAATCCACCAATACTTATTTGATGAAAAAAACCAATGCTGGTCAATCAACGATCCTGGGTGGTCAGCCGGCGGCGCATGCCACCTGCGTGGTAACCGAACTGCAAACAGCAGGCAAAGGGCGACGCGGTCGTACTTGGTATGGTGGCTTGGGGGCGAGTTTAACTTTTTCTTTGTTATGGCGGTTTCAGGTAGGGGCCTCTGCACTTTCAGGGTTGAGTCTCGCGGTTGGTGTTGCTTTGGTCCGTGCTTTACATTCGTTGGGCGTTGCTGGGGTGAAGCTTAAATGGCCCAATGATTTGCTCGTGGAAACTGCATTGGGCAATCAAAAATTGGCCGGTATATTAATTGAGTTGCAAGGCGACATGGATGGCCCAAGCGCTGCCGTCATTGGGGTCGGCATCAATGTTCGATTGCCTCAAAACGTATCACGCCAAATCGATCAGCCATTTAATGATATCTATACCATGAAGCCTGATGCTGCTGATCCCAATATTTTGCTTGGCAAAGTATTAAAGCACATGGCCGATGTCTTGAGCACGTTTGAGCAGCATGGTTTCGAGGGGCTGCGTGAAGAATGGATGCGCTATCATGCTTATCATCAACAAGCGGTCAGAATGCTCATGCCAGATGGTCGAGAGGTGCTTGGGGAAGTAACAGGTGTGGCATTGGATGGCATTTTGCTTGTGAATACGCCGCAGGGCGAACAGCGCTTTTCGGCAGGTGAAATTAGTTTGCGAGGGATTGCATGATTTTAGCGGTCGACACGGGAAATACGCGCACCAAGTGGGCCATATTTGCGCGAGATGGCAAGCTTCAAACAGCTGGGATTTGTTTTAACGCTGATCTTGATGGCTTTGAAATTCCTGTTGCTTGGCAATCATGCTCGCATGCCATCGCGGCCAATGTAGCAGGTGATGTGATTGCCAAAAAACTAGATGCTTTGTTAGTCAAAGCGCGTATTCCTTTTGCCTGGGCACAGGCAAAAGCGATGAGTTGTGGTTTGAAGAATCACTATGAGTTACCTCAACAATTGGGCGTCGATCGCTGGGCATCCATGGTGGCAGCATACAAACGTTACGCCAATCAGCCCGCCTGTTTGGTGGTGAATGTAGGGACGGCGCTCACCGTTGATAGTCTTTACCAAGACGCCTTTTTAGGGGGCTTGATTGTTCCTGGGTTGAACATGATGCAAAATGCACTGGTGCAGCATACGGATGCTGTCAACTCTATGTATGGGCAAAGACAAGATCTGCCGCGTAACACTGCAGATGCAAGCTATAGTGGCGTTATCATGGCCATGGTGGGTGCGATTGTGATGCAGGCTGATCAATTAGAATCCCGTTGTCAGGATGTCCCAAGTATCGTCATGACTGGTGGAGATGCCGAATTGTTATTGCCGATTTTGACGCCGATTTTTGGGGTTAAACCGGTGTTTGTAGAAAGCTTGGTTTTAGAGGGGTTGTATTTAATGGGAAGTGAAACTGCATGAAACGTTATTTGATCCTTTTAGTGATATTGAATGTCGCGATTTTTGCTTATTTCAAATTAATCGCTTCGGCTTCCGTCAACACTCATGAAGCGCTGCCTGATTTACATCCTGAAAAAGTCCACTTGCTGAGTCCCAAAGAGTTGGAAGCCCTGCACAGTGCTCCTGCAACTTCGCCGGAACCTATTCTGGAGCAGGTGAAATGAGCGATCAAGCGCGTCCACCTTTTCCACCATTTACTTTCGAAACTGCTGCCCAAAAGGTTCGGATGGCTGAAGATGGCTGGAATAGTCGAGATCCAGAGCGGGTTTCACTCGCCTATACCCTGAATAGCCAATGGCGTAATCGTCATGAGTTTCTAACGGGTAGAGTTGAAATTATTGCCTTCTTAAAACGCAAATGGGCAAAAGAGCATGAATATCGTTTGATAAAGGAGCTCTGGGCTTTTGAGGAGAATCGTATTGCTGTGCGTTTTGCTTATGAATGGCATGATGATGTGGGTCAATGGTGGCGCTCTTACGGCAATGAAAATTGGGAGTTTAACGAGCACGGCTTGATGCAAAAACGCTATGCCAGTATTAATGATTTAGAGATTCAAGCTGCCGAGCGATTATTTCATTGGCCGCAAGCTAGAAGGCCAGATGAGCATCCAGGCTTAAGTGAGTTGGGATTGTGAGAAGCGATTAATAAAAAGGAGGCTGCAAGCCTCCTTTTTATTTCAAGCGGATTAGCGTTTCTTGATGTACAAGTCGGTAATCGTGCCTTCTTTCATTTCCGCTGCAAAACATACCGTTTCTGAAAGTGTTGGATGTGCATGGATGCTGAGGCCTAAGTCATGGGCATCTGCTCCCATTTCAATTGCCAATACGGCCTCGGCTAAAAGTTCTCCTGCGTTGACGCCAACGATCCCAGCACCAATCACGCGGTGGGTATCTTTATCAAAAATCAATTTGGTCGTCCCTTCGGTGCGCGCAATAGAAAGCGCACGGCCACTTGCAGCCCAAGGGAAGCTCGCTTTTTCAATGGTAATGCCTTTGGCTTTGGCTTCAGTTTCTGTCATGCCCGCCCATGCTATTTCAGGGTCGGTATAGGCAACTGATGGAATCACCATCGCTTGGAATTCCACTTTGTGACCTGCGATCACTTCAGCTGCAACTTTGCCCTCGTGCGTGGCTTTGTGCGCCAGCATGGGTTGCCCCACAATGTCACCAATGGCAAAAATGTGCGGCACGTTGGTGCGCATTTGCTTGTCTACGTTAATGAAGCCGCGTTCATCCACGGCTACGCCAGCAAGTTCAGCCCCAATGTTAAGACCGTTAGGACGGCGACCAATTGAAACGAGCACGCGGTCATAGACTTCCACGCCTTTTGGCACTTCAGTGTTGCCGTTGACTCCTTCAAAGCTAACATGAATGCCATCTGCTTTTGCATCAATACTTGCCACTTTGGTATTCAGCATGATGGATTCAAAGCGTTTCTCCATACGTTTTTGGAGTGGGCGCACAAGATCACGGTCGCAGCCTTGAATGAGGCCATCGGTAAATTCAACGACACTGACTTTTGAGCCTAGGGCGTCATATACGGTACCCATTTCTAGGCCAATAATGCCACCGCCAATCACAAGCATACGTTTTGGAACGTCTGCCAATGCTAAGGCGCCAGTTGAGTCCATGATGCGGTGATCAAGTGGCGCGCCAGGGAATTTGGTTGCCTGTGAGCCTGCCGCAATAATCGCGTTTTCAAAGCCAATTTTGGTGACCTTGCCATCGGCGCCTGTCACGGCAATTTGATGGGGGCTTGTGAATTGGCCTAGTCCTTGTATCACAGTTACATCACGTTGTTTTGCCATGGCCGCCAAGCCGCCTGTAAGTTTGCCCACAACTTCGTTGGCTTTCCATGTGCGGAGTTGCTCAAGATCGACATCGGGCTTCCCGAAGGTTACGCCATGATGCGCAGTTTCTTCTGCTTCGGTGATCACTTTAGCGGTATGAAGGAGGGCTTTAGATGGGATACACCCCACGTTCAAGCAAACGCCGCCTAAGGTGGCATAGCGTTCGATGAGGACTACCTTCTTACCTAAATCTGCGGCGCGGAAGGCGGCGGTATAGCCACCAGGCCCGGAGCCTAAGACGACGACCTCACAATGGATATCGTCGTCGCCAGTTGCTACAGATGGGCTCGGAGCTGCGGCAACTGCTTGAGCCATTGCAGGAGATTCTGTTTTAGGGAATTCAGCTTGCGGGGCTGCGCTCACATGAGCTTCGGCCTCTAACAATAAAATCAGCGTGCCTTTAGCCACTTTTTCGCCGACTTTGATTTTGATTTCTTTGACTATTCCAGCCTCGGAGGATGGAATATCCATGGAGGCTTTGTCGGATTCAAGGGTGATCAGTGAATCTTCTTTTGCAACGGTGTCGCCCACTTTGACTAAGACTTCGATGACATCAACGCTATCGAAGTTGCCAATATCAGGGACGATAACTTCTACTAAATTGCTCATACCTACCCCTTAAAGTAACAAGCGACGAACGTCGGATAACATCATGCGCAGGTGGCTAGTAAAGCGTGCGCCATCTGCACCGTCAATCACGCGGTGGTCGTATGAAAGGGACATGGGTAATACAAGACGTGGTTCGAAGCCGCCAGTTTCTTTGTTATAAACTGGTTGGAATGTCGAGCGTGAGACACCTAAAATCGCCACTTCTGGGCAATTGATAATGGGCGTAAACATCGTGCCACCAATACCACCTAGACTAGAAATGGTGAAGCAACCGCCTTGCATTTCTTCGATTTTGAGTTTGCGCTCACGGGCCTTAGCAGAAAGATCGGCTAAATCGCGCGCAATATCTAAGACATCTTTTTTATCGACATCACGCACGACAGGGACCACCAAACCGTCAGGTGTGTCGCATGCAAAGCCAACATTGAAATAATTTTTCATGATCAAGTTATCCCCATCAGCGGAGAGGGATGCATTGAAATTTGGGTAAGTGCGAAGTGCGTTTACGACCGCCTTCATTAAGAAGGCTAGCAGGGTGAGTTTTGCACCACGTTTTTCAGCGTCTACTAACATAGACTTACGGAATTCTTCCAAGTCGGTAATGTCAGCCTCATCAAATTGCGTCACATGTGGAGCTGTGACCCAGTTGCGGTGTAAGTTAGCGCCAGATAATTTTTTAATGCGTGAAAGTGGTTTGCTTTCGATTTCGCCAAATTGGCTAAAATCAATCACAGGCATCGGAAGTGTACTTAAGCCAGAGCCCATGTTCTCAGAACGTGGTTTAGCAAGCTCACCTTTTACAAAGGCTTGTACGTCTTCTTGGACAATGCGGTTTTTTGGGCCAGAACCGCGCACTAAAATTAAATTCACCCCAAGTTCACGTGCAAATTTACGCACGGATGGACTAGCATGGGCAGTCTTACCATCTGCACCGACGGCGCTGGCGCCAATGGGATTGGGCGTGCCTTGAGGCTGGATAACTTTGGCTACTTCGGCAACAGGTCTAGTCGGTTCAGGAATCGCGACGTGTCTTTCGTCAACGGTGACCGTTGAAACCACCGGCGTTGGACTTGGTTTCGCTGCAGGTTTTTCTGCGGGCGCAACATCTGAAGCGTCTAGGGTCAAAATGAGACCGCCTTGGGCAGCTTTATCGCCCACTTTCATGCTGATGCTTTTAACAACCCCGCCAAATGGCGCAGGAATGTCCATCGATGCTTTGTCAGATTCTAATGTGATGAGCGAGTCATCTTTTGCAACGGTGTCGCCTTCTTTGACCAACACTTCGATCACGTCAACACTATCAAAGTTGCCAATATCTGGGACAAGAACTTCTTTAATTGCCATGCTGTTATTCCTTAAGAGAGTCTTCTCTGAGTAAGCTTAAAGGCAGCTTAAACGGTTGTTGGGTTTGGGCGATTGGCGTCGATTTTATATTTCTTAATCGCCTCAGTCGCTTTACTTGCCGGTAAACCACCTTCGTCGGCTAAGGCTTTTAGCGCGGCAAGTACCACATAATATCGATCCACTTCAAAGAAGCTACGGAGTGCCTCGCGGCTATCACTGCGTCCATAACCGTCTGTCCCTAGTGACACAAAACGCTGTGGCACAAAGTTACGGATTTGGTCGGCAAATGACTTCATATAGTCTGTCGATGAAATCACCGGGCCTTCAGATTTAGCGAGGCATTCAGCAACATAGCTTAATCTTGGTTTCTTTTCTGGGTTGAGCATGTTCCAGCGCTCAGCATCTAAGCCTTCACGGCGTAATTCAGTGAAGCTTGTCACGCTCCAAACATCAGGAGAAACGCCCCAGTCTTTTTCGAGCAGTTCTGCTGCTGCAATGACTTCACGTAAGATCACACCACTGCCCATCAATTGCACCTTAGGACCTTTGGCTTTTGATTTGCTAAAAGCGTACATCCCTTTCAGGATCCCAGTTTCAGTGCCTTTAGGCATTTCTGGGTGGCTGTAGTTTTCGTTCATCAACGTGATGTAGTAATACACATCTTCTTGGTTTTGCACCATGCGGCGCATGCCTTCTTGAATGATGACCGCGAGTTCATAGCCAAATGTTGGGTCATAAGATACGCAGTTTGGGATGGTCGCTGACATCAAATGGCTATGGCCGTCTTCATGTTGTAAGCCTTCACCGTTCAATGTGGTACGGCCAGCTGTTGCGCCAAGAACGAAGCCGCGCGCACGTGAATCGCCAGCGGCCCAAGCTAAGTCGCCAATCCGTTGGAAACCAAACATGGAATAGAAGATGTAGAACGGAATCATTTGGGTGCCGGTCACGCTGTAAGCGGTCGCAGCAGCAATCCATGATGAGAATGCCCCAGCCTCGTTAATGCCTTCTTCAAGAATCTGACCATCTTTAGACTCTTTGTAGAACATGACTTGGTCGTTGTCTTGTGGTTCGTAGAGCTGTCCTGCTGATGAGTAGATCCCGAGTTGTCGGAACATACCCTCCATGCCGAAGGTACGCGCCTCATCAGGCACGATGGGCACGATATATTTACCAATCTGCTTGTCACGAACGAGCGTCGATAGTATGCGGACAAACGCCATGGTGGTTGAAATTTCACGCTCACCTGTGGCTGTTAACATGTTCTCGAATGCAGAAAGTTCTGGCACGATGAGTTCATTGCCACGACGACGACGAGCTGGCACAGAGCCGCCCATGGCTGCACGGCGCTCTGCCATGTACACCATTTCTGGTGAGTCTGCAGGTGGTTTGTAGAAAGATAAGCTTTCGACTTGCTCGTCACTGAGTGGCAAGTCAAAACGATCACGGAATGCTTTTAGTGAGGCAATGTCCATGCTCTTTTGTTGGTGGGTGGTATTTTGCGCTTCGCCTGCATCCCCCATGCCATAACCCTTGACCGTTTTGGCTAAGATCACCGTTGGTTGACCTTTATGTTGTGTCGCAGCTGCATAGGCCGCATACACTTTGTGAGGGTCGTGGCCGCCACGGTTCAGACGCCAGATGTCTTGGTCAGACATCGCAGCAACCATTTCTTTTAATGCAGGATATTTACCAAAGAAGTGCTCGCGCGTATACGCGCCACCCTTGGCTTTAAAGTTTTGGTATTCACCATCCACGCACTCTTCCATGCGCTTCTTGAGGAGGCCATCTTTATCCATGGCAAGGAGTGGGTCCCAATAAGAACCCCAGATCACTTTCAATACGTTCCAGCCTGAACCGCGGAAATCTGATTCAAGTTCTTGAATAATTTTGCCGTTACCGCGCACTGGGCCATCTAGGCGTTGCAAGTTACAGTTAATCACAAAGATAAGATTGTCTAATTTCTCACGGGAAGCGAGTGAAATTGCACCTAATGATTCAGGCTCATCCATTTCTCCGTCACCGCAGAATACCCAAACCTTACGATCTGAAGTATCGGCAATGCCGCGGTCATGAAGGTATTTCAAGAATCGCGCTTGGTAAATCCCCTGCAATGGGCCTAGCCCCATTGAAACGGTCGGGAACTGCCAAAAGTCAGGCATGAGCCAAGGGTGTGGGTAGCTAGACAAGCCATGACCACCAGTTTCTTGGCGGAAGTTATCCATTTGTTCTTCAGTTAATCGTCCTTCTAGGAAGGCGCGAGCGTAGACACCCGGTGATGAGTGACCTTGAAAGAAGATCAAGTCGCCACCGAATTGATCACTGGCTGCGCGGAAGAAGTGATTAAAGCCTACGTCATACAATGTGGCTGCAGATTGGAAGCTTGCAATGTGACCGCCGACGCCAGGTGACTTCTCATTGGCGCGCAAAACCGTCATGATGGCATTCCATCGAATCAGCGCACGAATACGGCGCTCCATATCGGGGTTGCCTGGTAAGCGTTGTTGCAAATGTGTTGGGATGGTATTCACATAGGCAGTAGTAGGGTTGTATGGAAGGTAAGCACCTGAACGACGCGCTTTATCAATCAGCGTTTCTAGTAAGAAATGTGCACGTTCGGTTCCCTCGTTGGCCAATACCGCATCAATGGCTTCAAGCCACTCTTGGGTCTCTTGTGGGTCAATATCG
The DNA here is from genome assembly GCA_903953055.1 of uncultured Methylophilaceae bacterium. Taxonomy (GTDB): domain Bacteria; phylum Pseudomonadota; class Gammaproteobacteria; order Burkholderiales; family Methylophilaceae; genus Methylopumilus_A. The sequence goes on along the minus strand of CAJBIA010000017.1, from coordinate 10,371 downwards.
GGGGTCATTGCCATGTGGTGGTTCTCCGAGAAGCTTTTAGCCCTGGCTAAAAGGTATAATCAACTAGAAATGCTGCAACTCTAGATCGTTATCAATTAATGCTTCTATTGCAAAGTGATTGTTTAACTAGGCGCTATCATCGCTTTTTTGGGCCAATTGGTCAAGTTTTAGCAGGCATTTCGGTGTTTATTCAAATACATAATTTAGTAATTTTAACGAAATTAACAACAGTTAACGACATTTAAGAGAAATTAGTGAGGTTTTTGTATGTCCATCACCCTGAAACAAGATTTCGCCATTGCAGATGAAAAATCATTGGCAGCGTCTAGTCACTTGCTATTTGTTTTGCCAGCAACGCGCCCGGATCAATTACCTTTCTCCGCTGCGCTAGATGCCAAGCTTAAACGTACCAGCAAGAAATATTCCGATTTAAGTAAGTCTGCCCTGGTGGTGGATTTGCCAGGTGGGGCGGTGGCAAGTTGGGTAGTACTTGCGGAGGGGCTGACAACATTTAATCGCCAAACTTCACTGCGTAAAGCCATCAAGCCATTGCTCGATGAAAAACCTAAAGCGCTGACCATTGCTGTGTATGGATCTGATGATGAGCGCAAGGTTGCTGCTAAAGATGCATTTTATGTGGCCAGCGTGAACGCTGCCGAATTGCCGGCACGCAAGGGTAAGTCGTCCCAAAAGGATGAGGCGCCTGCTGCGCTTGAAAAAATCGCCATTGTTGGCTGGCAAGAGGCGGATGGATTTGCGCAGATCAGTGCGATCGTTGCAGGAAGTATTTTGGCGCGAAGCTTAACGATGACGCCGCCAAATGAGCTTAATCCCACCCAATATCGTAATAAAATCAACGAGCTTTCAAAATTAAATGGCTGGCAGTATCAAGAATTTGATATGAAAAAACTGACCCAAATGGGGGCGGGTGCGTTTGTGGCGGTTGGGCAAGGATCTGATCCTTTGGACGCGGCGATTGTGCATCTGACCTATACCCCTAAGAAGGCTGAAAAGCACATCGCGTTGGTCGGTAAGGGCATTTGTTTTGATACTGGCGGACACAATCTTAAGCCAGCGAAATATATGAGTGGCATGCATGAAGACATGAATGGTTCAGCAGTGGCTTTGGGGGTCTTGTTGGCGGCAAGTCAGGCTGAGCTGCCCATGAAGATTGATTGCTGGCTTGCGATTGCGCAGAACCATATTGGCCCGCTCGCTTATAAACAAAATGATGTGGTGACTGCGCTCAATGGCACCACCATCGAGATTGTGCATACCGATGCAGAAGGACGCATGGTGCTAGCTGATACGCTGACCTTAGCTTCCCGTGAAAAACCCGATTGGATGATTGATTTTGCGACACTGACTGGCAGTATGGTCAGTGCATTAGGAGATCGATATAGCGGTGTGCTTGGCAATACCCCGGCCTTGCTGTGCAAGGCCGTAGGAGTAGGCGCCGCGGTGGGTGAGCGCGTCTGCGCCTTTCCATTTGATGAGGATTATGACGAAGATCTCGAGAGCAGTATTGCCGATGTGAAGCAATGTACGCTAGAGGGCGGGGCTGATCATGTGCATGCCACACGTTTCTTAGCTAAGTTTATTGAAAACGATATCCCTTGGATACATGTCGACTTATCTTCCTCGAACCGGAAGGGCGGCTTAGGGGGGGTTGGGAGTGACGTGAATGGCTTTGGTGTTGCGCTGACGTTTGAGTTAATGAAGCAGTATTGAATTAACCATGGAAATTAACTTGTTTAATTTTTTCTAAATTAGAAGAGGCATGTAGAAATGGGGAATACCTATCTGTTATTGAAGTCGATTCATATTTTTGGGGTCATTTTACTCATGGGCAACATCATCGTCACGGCGTGGTGGAAGTTCATGGCAGACAAAACCAAAGAGCCTAATGTGATCGCCTTCGCTCAACGACAAGTGATTCTCACGGACTTCGTTTTTACAGCCCCAGGGGCTTTGATGGCGATCATGGCCGGAGATACGATGGCTTATCACTTTATGGAAAACACCTGGGATATTCAATGGCTCACATGGGGTCGTTGCTTGTTTATCGCTTCTGGTATTATTTGGATCACGATCTTGATCCCAACGCAGATTAAACAGTCTCGCATGGCACGCAATTTTGCCATTACCCAATCCATCCCAGATGAATACTGGCAATTAAGTCAGCGCTGGAATATCTTTGGGGCGTTAGCCGTTGCATTGCCCCTCATCAATATTTACTGGATGGTCTTTAAGCCCATTTAATAGTGTGCAAAGATCGCTTAGTCTGCAGATGGTTACGCATAAAAAATGAATCTCTAATCTAAGGTTTCAGATCTAAGGTTCTTGATTTTACGATTCTCAAAGGTACGTAACCCTAAGAAGGTCAGTATGCCGATCATGACCATCACCACAATAAAGCTTCCGTAAGCGATGGGCCAAGGGATGCCGGCGGTCATCATTGAGAACTCTGACATGCCGCCAATTCCAGCTAAGATATTGACGGGCATGAACACCACGCTAATGATCGTTAGGCGTTTCAGGTCAATATTCTGGTTAACGTTCAAGAAGCCGACCGTTGCATCCATCTGGAAGTTGATCTTATTAAACAAGAAAGAAGTGTGTCCATCTAGGGATTCAATATCTCGAAGAATTTCACGGACATCATCATGTTGGGCGCTAGATAAGAGTCTGCCGCGCATTAAGAATGACAAAGCATTTCTGGTGTCGAGCACATTGCGTCTAATACGACCGTTGATGTCTTCTTCTTCCGAGATGGCGGTCAGAATTTTAGCCGCTTGATTATTGGTGATATGAGACTTAAAGACTTGCTTCCCAACTTTTGCAAGACTTGAGTAAATATCTTCTAAGGCATTTGCAGAGTATTCAACATCTGCCGCATAAAGGTCCAAAAGCACGTCTTTGGCTTCTGATACATAGCCTGCTTGCGCTCTTGCACGCAAACGTTGGAGCCTGAAGACCGGCAGCTCTTCATTTCTAACTGAAAATAGGGTGTTCCCAGTTAATACAAAAGCGACAGTGATGCTTCGAGACTCATCGCTAAGGTCCAACAAGAAGTCTGAATGTAAATGCACCTCTCCATTGTCTTCAACATAAAAACGGGCGCTTGTCTCAAGGTCGGTTAAGTCTTTTGGATTGGGAATTTGGACACCGAATACTTCTCGCGCCCATTTAAGCTCCTCATCTTCCGGGGTGACTAAGTCGACCCAGATTGGTTTTGCTTTAGCTAAATCTTCCCGGCTGTAAATAGGGATTTGACGGAGTCTGCCTTCATGTAAGTCAAAAACTCTGAGAACCGTGCTTTGAAGGGGTGGCTTAGATTCAGAGACTAGATCGACGCGAACATCATCGGAGACGTCCACTAACACCTCATCTTTTCGATGATCGGCAACCAGGTCCCAAACTAAGTTTCTTTCATTTTCAGAAAGCACTTCAAGGGCATTCGCAATTTCTTTATTAGAGAGCTTTTCGAGGAATTTTTGCAAATCGACTAAGTTTTGTTTTTGAACCATAGACTCAACTAATTCATGACGTGGCATATCCTGGCGATGCACCAATCCTTCAACAACTTTCTGTTTGGCGAGCAGTTTCTTTATTTCTGCCAATTGGTTTTCTGTTTGAGTCATGTCAGTCATTTCTTTTGTTTCTTTTTGAATGGTTGCAAGTAACAGGTTAGTGCCATTTTAATTCTTTGAATTAAAAATAGTGCAATGATTGCATACTTATTTTTTTGGGCTTAATGCAGAACCCTTGTTGTAAAATTGCTGGCATGGAAAATGCTTCATTTTAAACGAAATCTTGTTTTTGTTTCATATCTCCTCTCCTCCTTATGGGTGTCCTAGTGACACCCCTTTTTTTAGCACGAATATGGAGCAAGCCATCACCTTCTAGTGCATATGTTTTGGAGAGATAATGCTAAAATAAGGCGGTTTAACATTACTTTAATATTAATGTATTATTTCTGTAAAAATTGATGCCTATCCTCTTTTAAAACTTTGGGAGATGAAATGAAAAATTTTTGGGAATGCTTGAGAGTACAACGTTGGGACGATCATCGTTATTATCACCATAGTCGTATTAACCAGACATTGCATTTGGTCAGTGCAATCAGCTTTCTGATTGCTTATGTATTGCTATTCACAGATCCAGTCAAAGCCGCTTTAATCGGCTGGTTGGTGTCAATGGTGACAAGACAAAGTGGACATTTTTTCTTTGAGCCTAGAGGGTTTGATAAGATTAATGGCGTGACCCACGAATTCAAAGAAGAAGTTAAAGTGGGCTATAACTTGAACAGAAAAGTAGTCTTGCTAGGCATCTGGGTTGCCATGCCTTTATTTGTTTATTTAGATCCATCAGTCTTAGGTTTTTTTGAGCCGTATCAGAATACGGGTGACTTTGTTCATCACGTGGCTTTGTTATGGTTGTTTTTAGGTGTGGTTGGATTGATTTTTAGAACGGTCCATTTATTTTTCATCAAGGATATTCAAACCGGCCTTGTTTGGATGACTAAAATATTGACCGATCCGTTTCATGACATCAAATTATATTATCGCTCTCCCTTCTACTTAATGAAGGGCCAATTAATCTCAACTGAGATTCATTAATCTTAATTGAAATTTAGTTTAGATTTGAGGAAGTGCTTCAGCATTTCCTTAAGAATTTCCCGTTTAATTGATTTATTGGTGGTGCCATGATGGCACCACCACCAATGGTCATCCTTCATTTGATGTGCGGCTTTAATGATTCTATTCGCAGCCTGTTCAAAATCCTCCTCCGTGTAATTTAAGCTGAATATAAATCGACCTGTGCCTATCCAGCCTAAGGAGATATTTTCTCTGAGAAGATAGAATTGGAATAGCCAGTTATACCTTGATGGGGTTGTGTATTCAAGCAACCAAATTGAAGAGAAGTTAGAAACTTTTAATGGCAGTTTCTCTTGGTCAAAGCGCTCATTGAGATACTTTGCTCTTCTGTCCCAGGTCTCATCCAAGTTTTGGTATATATTTTGAATAGTAGGCTCATTGAGGCTTTCTAAAAACTCATGCATGGTAGCCATTACATAGGGATGGGAGTTGAAGGTGCCCCTCGCGAAACAAATGTCTGTGGGACGGTTTAAATTGTATCGTTGCATCAGATTTTTCTTGCCACATAACACGCCGATTGGAAGTCCCCCTGCGAGCGTTTTACCGTAAGTCACCATGTCCGCATGCACATTAAAATACTCTTGCGCGCCACCTAAGGCGATTCTGAATCCAACAAATATTTCATCAAAAATCAGCACAATGCCTTTTTCTGTACAGACTTGTCTTAATTCGTTTAACCATTTTGTGTAAGCTTCTCGTTGGAATTTAGCAGTTCTCGAGCTGTCGACTAATGAGGAATCCGTAGGGGCATTTTTATTTGGATGTAAGGCTTGTAAGGGATTCACCAGGACACAAGCAATATCATGACGGGTTCTTAATACTCTTAGGGTGTCGCCATCCATTTCTTTTAGGGTATAGGTATAGTCTGCCGGGGTTGGATTCCCAATCCCAGGTTGAACATCGCCCCACCATCCGTGATAAGCCCCACAAAATCTTACTAAATGCGTGCGTTTCGTATGATAACGCGCGAGTCGAACCGCCTGCATCACCGCTTCTGTGCCAGACATGTGAAATGAGACTTCATCCATGCCAGAAATCTCTTTAATTCTGTTCACGTTATCAATAATTAATGGATGATATGGACCAAGGACCGGACCAAGCTCTTTGACAAGCGCTGATCCCTTCTCAATACAGGTTTTATAAAAATCATTGCCAAAGACATTGACCCCGTAGGACCCGCCAAGGTCATACATGATATTGTCATCCATATCCGTTAGCGTGACGCCGGATGACGATTTCACAAAATTTCCGTACTTCAGATGTTCGTTGACGTAATTGCTATATTGAAAAGGGACGCGGTATGTTTTTGTGAATTGCATATCCGAAATGCTGTCCCTGGCCTCAGATGCCATTTCATAGGTCTTCTTGAAGTGTTTGTTAAAGTGATCTGATAATGCTTCGAAGCCTTTTTGACGGGCAGCCATTACCTGCGCTGGGGCATGATCCGAACTGAAGAATTCATCTTCTTTAAATTCATAGAAGGGGACTAACTTAGATACCTTCCTCGACATTTTAGAATGTCCGGCCAAAGAGGGGTGTTTGGCGAGTGACAGACTCAATCTTTTGAAGGATAACGCGACAACAATGAGCGTGATCCCTAAAATTATTTCGTAGCTTTCTAAGTTCAAATTGAATAAATGCATAATCATTTTCCAGTATAATTTTTCATAAATGCAGAACAAAAACCTATTTCTTAAAATTAAATCCCTTCTCAAAGAAGATATTAATTTCTTAGTGACTAATCGAATTCCACGTCGCTTAGCCTCTCAATTGATGGGTGTCTTTAGCAAAGTAGAACACCCATGGATTTCTATACCCAGTATATTTTTATGGCGCTTATTTTCGGACTTGGACTTAACCGAAGCCAAAAAAACAAGCTTTAACAGTCTTCACGACTGCTTTATTCGGGAGCTCCATGAGGGTGCTCGACCCATATCCTTAGATCCTTCAGTGATGACGAGTCCGTGTGACGCTATCGTGGGCGCTTCAGGGAAAATCGTTGGCACAGAGTTGATTCAGGCTAAGGGCTTTCCGTATTCTCTACATGATCTCCTTGGAGATGACGTATTAGTTAAATTATATGAAGATGGTCTTTATATTACCTTGCGTTTGACTGCAACCATGTATCATCATTTTCATTCACCTTGCGATGGAACCATCCAAAAAGTCACTTACATTTATGGGGACACTTGGAATGTTAATCCAATCACGATTAATCGAATTAAAAAGCTATTTTGTAAAAATGAACGCCTCATCATTGAAACAAAAACGTATGACGGTCATTTAATTACTCTGGTTCCGGTCGCGGCAATCCTTGTAGCAAGTATATGGTTAAAATTTTTAAATGTTTTGTTGCATCTTAAATATCCAGGCCCCAATCAAATTGATTGTCATTACGAATGTAAAAAGGGCGAAGAACTCGGCTGGTTCCAGCATGGGTCAACGATTATTGTCTTTGCTCCAAAAGGATTCGAATTAAGTGAAAACATACAATTTGGCAAAATAGTGAAAATGGGTGAGCCTTTAATGCGGGTGCCTAAAGGCTAGTTTCATCATGTATAAATTTTGTAATTGGAATGTCTTTTTTCGATAGCATGAGCGTTGAAGTAATCACATCACGTAAAATCGTTTCAAAAGATTCATGAATCTTATCCCAATCTAGGTTCGCAATGCTCTCAAAAGCATTGGCTCTAACTTCGGCCAACTTCTTAGGGTTCATTGCCAATTCAGTCGCTTCTGCAATAAAGGCTGATTCGTTGTCTAGTTTGACAGTGACGCCGTTAAGGTTATTTTTAATGATATCAGCCGCTGCTGCGTAGTCATAAGCAACAACACATAATCCGCTGGCTAATGCTTCTGTTGTGACGTTGCCAAATGTTTCGGTTTTGCTTGGGAATAAGAATAAATCTGCTGACGCATAGTGCGCGGCTAAATCTTCTCCAGAGCGCATCCCTGCAAAGTAGGCGCTCTTGCATTGATCCTTAATATGGTCGCGTAACGGGCCATCACCCACAATAATTAATTTTGAATTAGGCACTTTTTCGTGAATCGCTTGATAAGCACGCAACACGAGATCAATGTTTTTTTCTGCGGCAAGTCTACCTACATAAATGACTGCTAGTGCATCCTCAGCAAGCCCCCACTTTTTTCTTAGTGAGAGATCACGCTTTGATGGGTTGAACAACTGGGTATCTACGCCGCGAGATACGATGACCAAATTTTTGAATTTTTTTCTTTTTAATTCCTTGGCGAGCGCATGAGTCGGCACTAGGGTTGCCAGGGTGTTGTTGTGCAATTTTCTAAGATAGCCAGTGATGGTGTTTTTTAAGAAACCAAGTTTGTAGTGCTTCGTGTAATTGTGAAAGTTGGTATGAAAAGAACTCGTCACCGGTATTTTTAACTTACGGGCCGCTGAAACTGCTGACCACCCAAGCGGGCCTTCTGTGACCACATGAACGATATCTGGCCGGTTATGTTTCCATAAGTGCACTAACTTTGTCTTGGCGGGCAATCCGAATTTCAATCCGGAGTATTGGGGTATTGCAATCCCAGAAGCCAGCACCTCTTCAAATTGCCGGCTCATTTGCGGATGATCATTCCAGTCTTGCTTGGGTCTAATTAATTGGACAGAGTGCCCTCTGTGCATCAATCCATTGACCATGCGACCTATGGTCATTGCTACACCATTAATTTCCGGAGGATAGGTTTCTGTGACCAGTGCAACCCTCAAATGCTCTTGAGTTTGTACATGGGATTCAATGATAAAGTCTTTTTGATTTTTCATTGGATCATCATCAGTTTTTATTGTTAAGGATTCTTTAAATTTATATTACATTTTGATGAAAAGCTGAAAAAATTATTTTAATGGATCAAATTTAAATGTAAGCCACAACGGTTTATCAAGAATGCCTCTATAAGATGAATTTAAAGAAATCACATGAACTTTTATGATTGCTTTCGCCCTAAAGGCTTAGCTTAATTTTGTTTACTGTTACAGGGTTCATTAAACAATTTTGAGTGCTTTCAGGAGGCCTAGCGCCTCCTTTTTTTTATTAAAATCTGAACTATCAAAGATTTTAGAGAGTCCTAAATTCGAATCATTTTTTTATTGGGCATAGAAAGGTCATCCATGTTTTCAATGTTAATCACCGCCGCTATTTTAGGCATTATGCTTTTTGTGAGTGCCGTGGTTTTGCCGGTCGCCTTTGTAAGCTTGCCAAAAAATTTAGCTGGGGCATTTGTTAGAAAGCTATTTCCGATTTATCAGGTCGCCATGTTTGTCGCATCGCAAGTGGCTGGCTTCTTAGCCATGACCCCGCATCTCAGACCTGTGGCCTTTATTGCGGGTTTTATTTTCGCCTTACATTTTGTATTCTTAACCCCCGCGATCAACCGAGCCTCAGACCTTGATAATAGTGCGCGATTTAAAAAGCTCCATCGGTTAAGCGTCCTGCTGCACCTCATCGTGATCGCGCTTTATGCATTTGCACTCTGTGTCGATACTTGTTACTTCTAAACTGAAATGATGATGATTAGACGCATCTTTGCAGGTTCATGCTTAATCCTTGCGACAGCGTCACATGCTGCGCCTTCAAATGATTTGGTTTATACGCTGAAAGCCAGTATCGCGAAGATTCGCAGTGTGAATGCCCATGGCGGTAAAAGTACCGGGACGGGCGTGGTGGTTGCGGAGAATAAAGTTGCGACCAATTGTCATGTGCTGGCAGATTCCGTCGGCATGGACATCGGTGCCATGGGCGAAAACTATCAACCTGTCGGAGTTCAGACAGATTGGAAGCATGATATCTGTATTCTCAATTTTCAGTTCTTGCCACTGAAAGCTGCTCCACTCGGCGACAGTGAGCATCTGCAATATGAGCAGGAAATTTTTTCTATTGGGTTCCCTGGTGGGCCGCCCAAACCACTCACCACATTTGGTTCAATCAAAGCGCTCTATCCCATGGATGACAGCGTAGTGATTCGTACATCGGCATCATTTCAAATGGGGGCGAGTGGCAGTCCGTTATTTAATGCGCAGGGGGAAGTCATCGGATTGAGCACTTTTAAAAGTCCTGGGCACAATGCATTTTTTTATAACGTTCCAGTGCAGTGGGTCAAAGAAGCGATGCAATTGCCAGTGGTGGAGCTGATCAGCAATGCTCAGTCTGCATTTTGGGAGGTGGATTTAGCGCAGAAGCCTTATTGGATGCAGGTCGTTCTGCCTGCTCAAAACAATCAGTGGGGTGAGGTTGAAAGCATTGTAAAACGCTGGATTGTCAGTGCGCCTTACGACACCGAAGCACAGTTTTATGATGCCTTAAGCAAAGATCACCTAGGTCATCGTGAAGAAGCTAAAAAAATCTATCAGCGCATTTTAAAACAAACGCCACTTCATTCAGGAAGCCTCATTAATCTCGCGGCGATTGCTAAAAGTGAAGGTCAGATTGCCGAATTAGGTCGCTATCAAGATCAGCTCGCTAAATTAAATATCGATTTATCAGAAATCGACACCTTATCCGTCAATAATGGGCAATGAGATGAAGAGGGGGCTATCCAGCTAAACAGGTTTGGTTAATACCTTTGACCTTGTTAAGTGAGTCAGTCAGCATGGCTCTTGGATAGAAAAACGGTTCCTTGATATAGGCCTCGTTCAACACTTGACAGTCTTTTGGGCTGAGCTTGCTGGCAGAATAAACGAAGCAAGCGGGAT
>CAJBIA010000016.1 GCA_903953055.1 uncultured Methylophilaceae bacterium | reverse complement strand
GGCACGGCAATTGAGATGAGTAGCGCAATGATCGTCATGACCACAATCAATTCAATCAAAGTAAAGCCTAGTGTTTTTTTAAAAAACTGAGGTGTTTTCACAAATTTACCATGTGTTATAAAACGTGCCATCGATGGCTTTCTTCTGGCTTCGTGAATGAATATCATACACATCAGCACCTTCCGAAGGATTGTCAGCATCACTTTCATAAGAGCGTTTAGCCCACGTTTCAGAGGGCCTCAAGTCCGGATCATTACTCATGGGATCTCTAGGAATTTGGCGGATAAACCTCATCACCTTACCTTTTACATCCTTTTGGTCGTGCGCGCCCTGCTCTAGAACTTCTAAACTTGGCGGATAGCCTGATTGATCTAGCGTTTTCTTAACCTTGCCTTCATCAGAAGCTTTTTTATAAAGATCAATGGCCTCTCTAATTTGTCTAAGCGCTTGCTTAAGTTCAGCCTCTTTATTGTGCTGCTTAGTCATTTGCATGATAGGCACTGCGCCTGCAGCCAAAATAGCCACAATTAATACTGTGACGACCAACTCGATCAAAGTAAAACCAGATTTTTTCATTTATGGCGTGACTGGTGTTTGCTCTGCTGGTGCTTGCTCTGCTGGTGCCTCTGGCTCGATCACTGGCTGTAATTCCCTCACCATCCTTAAACCACCACCCATAGGCACGCTAATTTGCGGCCTATCGTTAATCTGCACCTCAGTGCCTGACCAATACTCTGCTACTTCAGTATTCGGACGGCTAATATTTCCTAAAATACGAGGAGTGATTGCAAGCACGATTTCCGTCTTACTCTTTTTATCTTCTTGATCAGAAAATAAGCGACCTAATAATGGAATATCTCCTAGCGCTGGTAATTTACTAGTGTTCTTACGTTCATCATCCAAAATCAATCCTGCTAATACCTGGGTTTCACCATCTTTAAGTCTCAGTTGGGTCGATGCGGTTCGGGTACCGATGCTGTAAACACTCGCCCCATTTTTTGTGACCGTTTTTTCACCCAATGAGCTCACCTCTAAGTCGATTTTAATATTGACGAAATCATCTAAAGTAATACGTGGTTCCACATCGAGCTTCAAACCTACATCTAGATAAGTCACACTCTCAGAAATACCAACATTCGCAGTCGATGTCGTCGTAATAATAGGCACCTTATCCCCAACAAGTACTTTCGCTTTTTCGTTATTGCGCACTCGAATTCTTGGATTAGAAATCAAATTCACATCCCCTGTTGTTTTTTTGAAGTTCAGCGCTGGATTGGGCGAGACCCCTAATGAGTTGCCCGTCAATTTCTTTAAACTTTGAATCGATAATGGCTGAGCCGTCAGTGCATTAGTAGTGACAACTGCAGAACCTGCGGTAGTCGCAGTAGCGACGCTAGCTAGGTTGTTTACTGCAATTTGATTAGGATAAGTGATTCCTAGCTCTTGTAAACGACTCCGGCTCACTTCAAGCACTTCTATTTCAAGCATCACTTCAGGGTCCGCCAAATCATTGGCTGCTACTAACTTTTCAGCAATTCTAATGACTTCTGGCGTATCGCGCATCACGATCATATTCAGCCGATCATCCACGACTAGATCTTTAGTTTTTAGAACAGTTTTAAGGGTATTTGCCACTTGTTTAGCTGAAGCATTCGTTAAGTAGAAGCTACGAATCATCAGTTCCTTATAATCCTTATTCTTTTGAACGGTATTCGGGAAAATTATTGCACTGGTTTCCGTCAGCGCTTTTTTGTCGAGTCCATTGCTAGCGAGTACCATTTCGATAGCGTCTTCAATCGGCGCATTTTTAATATAAGCCGTCGCCTTAGTTTCGCTTTTGATGTCTTTATCTAAAATAAAATTGATTCCTGTTGCACGAGATAAAGCCTCAAACATCATTTTGACACTGACATCACGAAACTCTAATGTCACTGGTTTTTGAAATGGAGGTTTAAGTTTAGGTGGTTCAATTCGTGGCAATGGATTCTGATTTCGAATTTCAGTTTGAAGCGCTAATGCTTGCGCATTTTTGGGGCTCTCCATCAAAACGCCTCGAAGTATCGCGAGCGCAGCATCCGTGTTTTTATTGTCACTCAACTTGCGTGCTTCTTCAATGCGAAGCACCTGCTTTTGTTCACGGTCAATACTTGCTTTGCCAGAAATAGCACGCACATTATTCGGG
>CAJBIA010000015.1 GCA_903953055.1 uncultured Methylophilaceae bacterium | reverse complement strand
ATTGATTAGCGCTAAATCCCCATTAAATTTAATGATTGCCTTTAGTGGCGGGCTAGATTCATGCGTGTTGCTTCATGCCATCGTACAAGCCAAGAAGACGTTGGATTTTGATTTTAAAGTCATGCATGTGCATCATGGGCTAAGTCCCAATGCGGATAAGTGGGGAGATTTTTGCAAACAAACTTGCCTCAGCTATCAAGTGCCCTTGGAAGTTGTGAAAGTGGAAGTGCAAAAGGGCGCTGGCATCGGGCTGGAAGCCGCTGCTCGTGAGGCGCGATATAAAGCATTACAAGCGGCGCGTGCTGATTACATTATGTTAGCCCATCATCGAGACGATCAAGCGGAGACATTATTACTCCAATTGATGCGCGGTGCAGGGCTTAAAGGTTTATCTGCAATGGCTGCGAAAGATGAAAGTAGAAGCTTACTCAGGCCGCTACTAGATATCACACGACAAGAGATTGAGGCGTTCGCTAAAGCTAATCAATTGGCGTGGATTGATGATGAAAGTAATCTAGATACCAAATACGATCGTAACTATTGCCGTCATGAAATCCTGCCGGTGATTAAGGCGCGCTTTCCCGCCGCTGATGAGACCTTAGCGCGTTCAGCAAGCCACATGGCGGAATCTGCTAAATTGCTTGATGAGCTTGCTCAAATTGATGCTTCTGCTTGCATTATTGATGGTCGCATGAACGTTGAGCAGCTTAGTGCGTTAAGTTTGCCACGGGCAAAAAATCTCTTTCGATGGTGGTTGTCTAGTATGGGTTTTTTGGCGCCCAGTTCAGATCGCCTTGATGACATGCTGACACAGCTAATGAATGCAAGTAACGATGCTAGCCTTAAAATATTACTAGATAAAGCGGATGAAATTATTTTAAGGCGTTACCAAGGCTTCGTCTATATTGAAGCTAATCATCCCAAGCATGCCTCTGATATTGCGATGATTTGGCAGGGGGAGGCTAGTCTAACGATGCCTGATGGTACCCATTTGGTATTCGAGCGTCATCAAGGGCAAGGCTTGGCAATTGACAGGCTTGGGGGGCATAAATTGCGGATAAGTAACAGAAAAGGCGGTGAGCGCTTCAAGCCTGATTTGGCGAGACCAACCCGAACGCTTAAACATTTGCTCCAGGAAGTTAATTTACCGCCTTGGCAGCGTGAAAGACTCCCTTTAGTTTACTTGGATGACACGCTCGCTGTGGTCCCTAATGTTGGGGTGGATTGCATGATGCAGGCTTCGGAACGAGATCTTGGCCTAGTCATTCGCTGGATAGTCTAGGCATTAGTTTAGCCTTCAATTAATCCACAACGGATTGCAAGCCTGACCATTTCAACAGGCGTATTTATTTCTAATTTCTGTTTAATACCTGTTTGATAATTCGCGACTGTTTTTAAACTGATGTTAAGCGTCGTTGCGATTTTATTAAGTTCCACGCCATCAACCAGCATTCTGAAGATCTCGAATTCTCTCGCTGAAAGCACTTGCATAGGATCGCTAAGATTGTTGTTTGTTTGTAGGGCAATTTTATGGGAGATTTCTGAGCCTAGGTATGTTTGGCCTGTCATCACCCATTGAATGGCATTAATTAATTCTTCAGCTAAACCGCTTTTTGCGAGGTAGCCTTTTGCGCCAGCTTTAAGCGCTTGGCTAGCAAATGCTGCGTTTTCATGCATAGATAGCACTAGAATTTTTGCGGTAGGGTAGCGGGCAACTATACGTTTGATGCATTCCATTCCTCCCATGCCGGGCATGCTTAAATCCAGTACAGTGATGTCAGGAAGTTCTGTACCGAACAATTGATAGGCTCGCTCTCCTGTATCGGCCTCAGCTACTACTGTAATCTTTGTATCTTGTTCTAATAAACGTCGCACACCTGCACGCACAACAGCATGGTCATCTACGAGCATTACTCGGATAGGATTATTTTCAGTCATTTCATTATTCTCGTTAATACGGCTTATTAGGTATCCAAGCCCTAATCTCGGTGCCTGCTGAAGATGTTATTTTGAAAGAGCCACCAAGACCTTCCACCCGTTCACGCATTCCTGGTAAGCCAAATCCACTGGCTTGGTCAGATACAAAACCCTTGCCGTTATCTTTTACAATGACTTGAAGCCCATCTTTGCCTTGTTGGCTTAAACTATAGACATCAATATCAACTTCAGTCGCTTCTGCATGACGCGCCACATTGGTAAGGCTTTCTTGGACTAATCGATAGACGGCGACGCTTATTGCTTCGTTTAGATCTTCTTTAATCCCACTTGCTTTGATGATACAGATGACATGTTTGTGGCGGTATTTCCAGGTATCTACTAAATCTAGCAAGGCCGGCCCAAGTCCTAACTCATCTAAAATTCCTGGGCGTAGTTGCTGTAAAAGGCCGCTGACCATGTCGATAAGGTGTCGCGATAGCTGGCTGATTGCTAATGCGCCTTCTTTTAATTCAGGATATTTTTTTTCAGCAACGGTTGATATTACACTTGCGTCGGTGTTGATCGCTGTTAGGCATTGACCAAATTCATCATGAAGCTCACGTGCCAGGTTTTTACGCTCTTCTTCTTGAAGGGTAATTAATTGCTGTGTAAGTTTATGATTTTGTAAAATACTTTGCTGAAGCTTTTCAACCATACGATTGAATTTTTCTCCAATGCGAGCGAGCTCTGGTAATTTAAATGAAGGAAGTCTTGCAGCTAAGTTGCCATTTTCGAGTTCGTTAAGGGCGTCAAGAATTTTTTCAGTAGGTTTAAGTGCTTGAGAGACTGCCCAAATCACCATTAGATTCACTAGGATGAAAAACACCATCACCAAGTTGAGTAGGTCGGTAATCTGCTTCCATTTTTCCGCATACTCGTAAGTGGGGTCTGGAGTGATGACAAGCTCACCAAGAAATAAACCTTGATACTCTAATTTTCGGACAGATGGCTCCCATTTTGGTGTCAGTTCGCTGAGAATACGTTCAAACCA
This sequence comes from uncultured Methylophilaceae bacterium, assembly GCA_903953055.1. Classification (GTDB taxonomy): domain Bacteria; phylum Pseudomonadota; class Gammaproteobacteria; order Burkholderiales; family Methylophilaceae; genus Methylopumilus_A. Next base: position 515 of record CAJBIA010000015.1, on the reverse strand, counting down.
TGCGGGCGCTTCGTTCTGGAAGGCATTGCCATCGAGTGTTTGATTGCTGTCAATCAGCTTGCCATTGTTATCAAGCAGTTCAATTTTCAAATGACGCATATGTTTTAACTGCTGAAGATGGAAACTATTCTTTGCAAGTTTCTTTTGGCCTAGATTTGGATTGTTAAGGATTGCGGTATCGAAAAGATAAAGTACTAACTTCTCTGCGGAAATCACCTCAGCATGGGCATTTTGACGTGCGTTGTTGAGCGATAGGAAAGCACCAGCAAACATGACCACCAATAAAAGTGCAGTAATGATCAGATTTAAACGGAGTTTTAAAGTCAAAATGTATCGCCCGAGAGATTTATAACAAGGCATCACTATAGCGCTAGCCTGTTATAAAAGGAAACGCGTAAGCGCAAGTCGGGAGTTTTTCCTAAAGCTTTTTATGGGCACTTTTGCTAAAGTCGCAATCATCATAAAAGGCGTATGGCCTACATTTTCATTGATTAAGGATTTGCAATGTTGCATGT
>CAJBIA010000014.1 GCA_903953055.1 uncultured Methylophilaceae bacterium | reverse complement strand
GTGGCAGTGCTACCCAAACAATGTGGACATGTGATCTATCTCATGACTATGTTTCGATTAATGCAGACTATCGCTCATAGAGATCCGCAAAAATGAATGAAAAATTAGACCGACTGTTAAGTCATCTTGAAACCTTTTTACCGAAACCTATCAGTGAGGAGCAGTGGAGATCTTCTACTGCATTTAGATGGCGCCGTCGCGATAGCATTTTTGGCAGCATTGGTTTCTTACAGCCAGTGAAACATGTCTCCGATATCACCTTTGAGGACTTAAAAAATATCGATCGTCAACGTGATGCGATTCGGGACAATACCAAAAACTTCATCCATAAAAAACCAGCCAACAATATATTGCTTACTGGTGCCAGAGGCACTGGCAAGTCATCCCTAATTAAAGCCAGCTTGCATGAATTTGCCAGTCAAGGTTTGCGCTTGGTTGAGGTTGAAAAAGAGCATTTGGCTGACCTAGCCGATATTACGGACATCTTGGCTGAACGCCCTGAGCGCTTCATCATTTTTTGCGACGATTTATCTTTTGAGGATGGTGAGTCCGGCTATAAAGCCATGAAATCCGCTCTAGATGGTTCGGTTTCTGCTCAAGTAGACAATATTTTGATTTATGCCACATCTAACCGACGCCATTTATTGCCTGAATATATGAAAGATAACGAAGGTTATGTTCATAGTGACGACGGTGAGATCCATCCCGGTGAAGTGGTTGAAGAAAAAATTTCTTTATCAGAGCGCTTTGGTTTGTGGCTCTCGTTTTATCCCCCTAAGCAAGATGAGTATTTGGCTATCGTTGCACATTGGCTTACTCACTTCGGTTTAAGTGCTGCACAAATCGAGGCTGCTCGTCCAGAAGCTTTGGTTTGGGCTCTAGAGCGAGGCTCTCGTTCTGGTCGTGTTGCTTGGCAATTTGCCAAACACTGGGCAGGACTGCATGCTTAAAGAAATGTATTTCAATGACTGAAATACAACGTCCCATCACAGTTGTAGCTGCTGGAATATTGTTAGATGCAGAAAATCGCTATCTTTTAGGTCAACGGCCTGAAGGAAAGCCATACGCGGGTTATTGGGAAGTGCCAGGTGGCAAGGTAGAAAAAGGGGAAACTGTTTTTCAGGCTTTGCAACGTGAGTTACAGGAAGAGCTTGGTATCGATATTGAGTCGAGCGAAGAATTAACTGTCTTAGAGCACGACTATCCACATGCTTATGTGCGCTTATATGTCAGCATCATTCGTAAATGGTCTGGAACGCCAACGGGTTGTGAGGGGCAAGCTTTATCTTGGCAGTCGGTCACAGCCGAAAACCCCACTGTCGAACCTTTATTGCCGGCCGCTTGGCCAATGCTGGAGTGCTTAAGACGCTTTCTAGCCTAGAACTGGCAAAGCGTGAGTTTAAATGGCACATCCGCATTAACAGGCTGTGCTTTTTTATCTCGATCTGCTCTTAAGAAGCGTACTGATAGTAGATATTTATTGGCGCTAATTTCTGAGTAGAGACTGTCGTCCTCCACCATGATGCGCATCAATTGATATACCTTACCAGAGGGTGCTTGCTGAAATGCACCATTGTGAGCAAGTACATCTTTTGCCTCACCAGATTGACGCAGTAGACGCAAAAACAATTGACAGGCTTCTTGCCACGGCAAAAGCGGATGGACGTAATTTTCTAAAAGTTTGCGGCGCTCAGTTGTAGGACTATTTTTCCAAGCATGGTAGCTTGGTAAATCAAT
>CAJBIA010000013.1 GCA_903953055.1 uncultured Methylophilaceae bacterium | reverse complement strand
TGATGTCTGATATTTCACTTAGTGGGATGGTGCCGGCATTATTAGGCAAGGAAATGGGCAACTCATCGATATCATCCAGACCATCTCGGAACTCTTGGTTTAGGCGAAGGGTGACATCAAATCGGCGGTCACCATCATAGAAGGTGCTCGCTGCGGTTCCCGCCAAAGCTGTTTGCACGGAAGCGTTGACGTCATTCACTGACATGCCGTAGCGCGCTAGCTTGCTTCTATCTAATGTAATGTCGAGTTCAGAGTTGCCAGAGATACGAATTGCAGCGACGTCTGTTGCACCTTGGATGGTGTTGAGAACGTTGACAACCTGATCCGCCTTGTTTTCTAAAACATTCAAATCTGGGCCGAAGATCTTGACGGAAATTTCCCCTTTGACGCCAGATAAAGCCTCTTCAACATTATCTTGAATGACTTGTGAGAAGTTGGTTGGAATCCCTGGAATCTGATGAATTTTTGCAGACATATCAGAGACCAGCGCATCTTTATTACTGAACTTCCAGGTATCTTTAGGTTTTAAGTCTGCCAAGATTTCGATGTTATTGGGCCCCTTGGGATCGGTGCCGTCATCGGGTCTACCGACGTGACTCACGACCAAATTGACTTCCTTATAACTGGTTAGAATTTTTCGAATACTACGTTCGATGTCTTTGGTTTTTTCTAAACTGGTTGATGGGGGCATGCTAATGGTGAGCCAGATATTGCCCTCATCTAATTTTGGCAAGAACTCTGAGCCAAGAAGGGGGGATAAGGCAATGGAAGTGACCAGTAATCCAACAGACCCTGCAATCACTAAAAAGCGCATATTCGCGACCTTGAGTAAGATCTTTCTATAAGTTTCTTGAATGGCATGCATCCAATCACTATGTTTTTCAGCCATGTCTGTCCGGCGCATGAGATAAGACATCAAACCCGGGACTAAAGTTAACGTGAGTAATATAGAGCCTAGAAGAGCAAAGCTCAGTGTGAAGGCCATGGGTGAGAAGATTTTTCCTTCAACACGTTGGAACGTGAAGATGGGTAAGAATGCCAAGATGATGATGACCTTAGAAAAGAGAATGGGGCGTCCCATTTCAATGGCTGTATTTTTTAAGCTACTAATCCGCCATGAGTATGTCCCGTGATGCGGAAACTCATCTACTTTGGCGAGCGCTAATCTCACCATGAGCGCTTCAACTAGCACTACGGCACTGTCAATAATAATCCCGAAGTCGACCGCGCCTAACGAAATGAGGTTGGCAGAAACGTTTTCTATATCCATCACAATAAAAGCGAACAGGAGTGACAATGGAATGATGGCAGCAACGATTAAAGCGGCGCGCCAATTGCGTAAGAAAATGATGAGGATGGCCACGACCAAAATCGCACCTAAAATCATGTTTTCAGTGACCGTATGGACGGTGTGGTTGATCAAACTGGTGCGGTCATAGAAAGGCGTGATTTTGACGCCAGGAGGCAGTTTTGCATTGACTTCCTCGACTTTTATTCTTAAGGCTTCAATGACCTTCGCAGGATTTTGGCCCTTGTTCATGAGTACAATACCTTCAATGACATCGTCACGACCGTTAAAGGCAACAATGCCAGAGCGAGGGCGGTCACCAATCAAGACCTGGCCAATATCATTGACAAGAATAGGTCTGCCTTCATGTGCCGTGATGACCGTCTGTCCGATGTCATCTAGACTGCGATATAAGCCTAGTGAGCGAACTACAAGCGACTCATCCCCTCTGTGCATGAGGCCACCACCAACATTGCCACTATTGTTGTTGAGGGCTTGGTTAACTTGATCAATGCTGACGCCATATTTTTTTAGCAGGTGGGGGTCAAGTTTAATTTGATATTCTTTAATAGCGCCACCAAAGCTGGTGATGTCTGCAACGCCAGGAACTGTGCGGAGGACAGGTATGATCTGCCAGTCTTGAATAGCGCGTACTTCGCGCTGTGGCATTTCTTTTGGGGCATCGACCAAGAACCTAAAGATTTCACCTACTGCGGTCGTCAGCGGTGCGAGGGTCGGTTGATAGCCTGTTGGAAGATTAACGGCCTGCAATTTTTCTAGTACCTGTTGGCGGGCAAAGTAGTCGTCAGTTTTTTCCGAAAACGTGAGGGTCACCACAGAAAGGCCAGTAATGGATACGGAGCGCATTTGCGTTAAATGGGGAACGCCACTCATGCCATGTTCAATGGGCAGTGTTACAACGCGCTCTACCTCTTCTGGAGCGAGACCTGGAACTTGCGTGACGATCCCAACATGCACATCTTCCACATCTGGAAAGGCTTCAATAGGAAGGTTTTGAATGGCGATGACGCCAGCGATGACAAGAAAAAAACTGGCAATAATGACAAAAGTACGCTGTTGTAGCGAAAAGGTAATGAGTTTTTCTAACATTATTTACCTGCTGATAGTTCTGAGTTGAGCAGAATTGCGCCAGAAATAACCACTTTTTCACCTACAGCCAAACCATTCTTAACCGTTGCATACTCGCGCTCTTGAACATCGAGTGTGACTCGACGTTTCTTTAAATGCCCTGGGCTTGTTTCCACAAACACGTAACTATATAAGCCTTCAGTAATGAGCGCGCTATTTGGGATACGAATTGCCTTTTGATTACGATTATTAAGCGGCGTGATGCGTGCGTACATTTCTGGCTTTAATTTATTTTTGCTATCCACAGAGCAACGCACCTGAATACGTCTAGTGACAGGATCCACCATGGTACCAATGGATTGCACCTTACCTAAAAAAACCTCAGTTGGATAAGCGTCTACTTGAATTGAAATGGGTTGGCCAATAAAGATCTTATTTAAATCACGTTCTGGCAAGTCGATGGTTGCCCAAAGATGGCTTGGGTTGGTGATCGTGAATAGGGGGGCAATTGCATCCGGTCTCACTTCATTGCCTACGTTAATTTGACGGTCAACAATTACACCAGCCATTGGGGCTTTCAGTGAGAAAGTTTCAGCCCCTGCAGCGCCATTGCTGTCAATGTTAAGATTTTTGAGTCGACTTTTTGCACGAGTGGCTTCGGCTTGTGATTGCGCCATATCTGCTTCACTTGATTCAAAGTCTTTGTGCGCGATCACTCCGCCATCTAATAGCATTTGGCTACGTGTTAAGGCTTTATGTTTTAGTTCTAAATCTGCCATCGCTTTTCGATAATCCGCGATAGCACTGCCTAAATCTGGAGAATCAATGCTGACTAAAGCTTGGCCGGCTTTTACAGTCTCTCCAAGTTGGGCATGTAGTTTGGTGACGCGCCCTAAGATAGGGGAACTGACACGGCTAGTGAAATTTTCATCAAAACTAATTTTTCCGTTGAACGGCTCCGCGGTTGGCGCCACCATTTCAGTAACCATCTCAATTTTAAGATTGGCTTCTTGCGGAGAATCCTCTGGCAGGATCACTTCATCTAAATTTCTATGCACGACTCTTGGTCCCGCACTCACATTCAGGCTTGAAAAACACAATAGGCTTGCAATCAGTGTGGCGATGAATGGGTGGATATGTTGCTTCATTTCATTCCTTTTTATTGCGCTAATGTATCTGGGTTGTCTGTTGATGTCATCGCAGCTTTCCAAGCAGCGAGTGATTTTGCAAAGTCTGCGCGCACTGTCGCGGCGTCTAACTGTAATGCGCGAAGTACGCGACGAGAGTCTAATAAATCTGTAATCCCTGTTGCGCCATGGTTATAAGCAAACTCAGCTGCATCGGCCGCTTTTTGCGCTTCCGTTAAAATTTGCTCATCAAAGCGCTGAAGCTTTTCAGTAGCTGCTTGGAGGTCAGCATTGGCATGTTCTATTTCACTTAATGCGGCAGCGCGGGTTTGCTCTTTGGCTTCTTGCGCAGCATTGAGGTCGACCTGAGCGCGTGCAATTTCGCCTTGATACTCGTAATTGGTAAATAGGGGGATGCTAATTGCAGCGCCAATGGTGTCTTCTAGCGATCCTGGCATTTGTCCAGGAAAATGTTGGTATTGAAGCGCTATGTTGATATCTCTTGTTTTTAGTGCGTTTGCAAGACGCGTATTTTCCTCGGCCTGATTGGTGCGCGCTTCCGCAGCAAGCACGTCGGGGCGTTGATTGACATTTTTTTGCACTGAGTTATAGGCTAATACTTTGTCATCTGGCCAATGGTCTTCTGCATGAATAGTGCTGGCCTCAGATTCTTTGCCGATCAGATAAGCTAAACTTGTTTGTGCTTTTTGATGATTGGCTTGCGCTTGACGCAAATCATTTTTTGTTTTGAGTAAATCCACACGTATTCTGGAAACATCGCTTGAAGCAATGTCTCCAGCCTTCAATCTTAGTTCAGCAGCCTGAAGCGTTTTCTCATAAAGGGTGACATTAGCCGTTTGGAGGGTTTCAATTTCTTGCGCGAGAAGTAAATCGTAGTAAGTCGAATTTAGCGTTAACAGCCATTGTCTCTCAGCATCTTTAACGTCGAACTTTGAGGCTCTGATTGCGTTTTTGGCTGAAGCCATGCGAAGCTCACGTTTGTCGCCTCGTTCAAATAATTGGCTAATTTGAACGGTGCTGCTTAGCGTTTGGTCTATCAAATTATTGCTATTGTTGTCTAGATTTTTGTTGCCAGCGTTTCTGTTCAGGTTGAAGTTAGAAACGCCAACAGATAGAGAGGGGTTTGGTTTTTGTCCTGCACTGATGGCGTTGGCTTCGGTCGCTTGTAGCATGCGATGTGCTGCTAACAGCTCTCTGTTATTGCTGTGGAATAGTTGCTGCGCATCGCTTAGCGTCAGATTACTAAGACGAGTGTCCTCTTCTGCGCAAAAGGCTATTTGCGCATTTAATAGGCATCCAATGATTAAGAGGCCGATGACTTTCAATACCTGCATGCGATTGACCTTCTGATTGATTCTGATTTTACCTAAGGCCTACTAACGTGCCTAGCTTTTAAAGGTTGACTATTATAGGTGAGTTTTTTAAGAAATGAAGATTAATGCAGTCTATTTTTAGGCTCTAGGCTTTTAATAACACGATGACAGCGCCGCTTCCGCCATCATTCGCTCTGGCTTGTGCATAGGCGATGACCTCATCTTTTTGCATGAGCCAATGCCGGACCTTGTTCTTCAATACGGGTTCTTTATTGCGCGAGCCGAGACCTTTGCCATGCACAATTCGCACGCAGCGGATGCCACGTTTTTTACAGGCAGCTAAAAATTCCGCAACCATGGCGCGTGCTTCATCACTAATCATGCCATGTAAGTCTAGGTTGGCTTGCACCACCCAGTGACCGCGTCTTAGTTTGGTTAGTACTGAAGGGGATTGACCTTCACGCAAATAAAGGAGCTCTTCGCCACTTTCCAATTCATCCGCGGGAAAGTAGCCATCACTTAAAGAATCGACCAGTGCTTGACGTTCATCCCGAATAAACTGTTGCGGGATTGGTTTTGGTTTGGGGGGTTCATGGAAGATGCGACTAGTATTTAAGGGGCGCGCATCTTTAACTGCACTTTTGAAAAGATTCGTGAGTTTTTGTTCTTCCGCTTTTTCAGCTGCTTGTTTGAGTGCGAGGGCTTTAGCTTCTTCAAGTGCTTGCGCCTGCGTCGCTTTTTGAGCTTGCAGCAGGCGCTTGGCTTCTTCGATGTTTTTGATTCTTGAGGGTGTTGTCATGGCGCAAGGAATAAAAACGAGGCGATGTTAACGATTCAAGACCGGCTTATTATTTGAGGCTGGTGAGATAACGTTCAGCATCAAGTGCTGCCATACAGCCTGTCCCCGCACTAGTGACTGCTTGGCGGTAGATATGATCTTGTACGTCACCTGCCGCAAATACGCCAGGAATATTAGTTGCCGTGAAATTTCCTTGTCGACCTGTCTGGGTAACGATGTAGCCACCCTCCATTTCAAGCTGACCTTCAAAGATATCGGTATTGGGTTTATGGCCGATGGCAATAAATACGCCGCGAAGCTCGATTTCTTTGCTTAGGCCAGTGTCGACATTTTTAATGCGCATGCCAGTCACGCCCATGTTGTCCCCTAAGACTTCATCGAGTGTTGAGAATAGTTCGAGGACGATCTTACCTTCTTGAACGCGGTCCATGAGTTTGTCGATCAGGATCGCTTCCGCTTTGAACTTGTCGCGGCGATGGACTAAGGTCACTTTGCTGGCGATATTGGCAAGATAAAGTGCTTCTTCCACGGCCGTGTTTCCACCACCGATGACAGCGACTTCTTGATTACGATAGAAGAATCCGTCGCAAGTGGCACAGGCAGAGACGCCTTTTCCTGAAAACTTCTCTTCTGAGGGGATGCCCAAGTATTTTGCAGAGGCGCCGGTGGCAATAATAAGTGCATCACAGGTATATTCGCCAGAGTCTCCCACAAGGCGGATCGGTTTTTCTTTGAGGTGCGTAGTGTGAATATGATCAAAAATCATTTCGGTATTGAAGCGTTCAGCATGTTTTTGAAAACGTGCCATTAAATCAGGCCCCATGACACCATCTGCATCCGCTGGCCAGTTATCTACTTCTGTGGTGGTCATCAATTGGCCGCCTTGCGCAATCCCTGTAATTAAGACGGGTTTTAAATTGGCACGAGCGGCGTAGACTGCCGCTGAGTAACCAGCGGGGCCTGAGCCCAAGATGAGTAAGTGGGCATGTTTTGTGGCCATTTTTATGAAACTCCTAGGATAGTCAAAGCAAAAATATTTAATGGATATTTTAACGCAATTGTTTTGGTAAATTTTAAGGATATCGTCAGGAGATTAAATTTATTTAGAGGTGGCATTTGTTTGTGGATGCATTGTTTAAAAATACCACCTTACTTGTACTGAAGCCTCATGCTTTATATTGAATGATACTGTTATAATCCGTGATAACTTTGTACCTTCGATCGCATGATTTTTTTACCAATACTTCGAGTGATTCATTATTTTGTTTTTCAATAAAAAAACAGTTAATACATCCAATGTGAGTCGACAAACTCAGATTGAAAATTCAGGAATAGTCAAAGAGGCTTGGTGGCTATTTTTCACCGTGGTCGGCCTCTATCTCGTATTGATTTTAGTGACTTATTATCACGACGATCCTTCCTGGTCTAACAGTGCGACTGAAAGTACGATCGTTCATAATGCGGGTGGCGTATTTGGGGCGTGGTTGTCAGACATGATGCTTTATATGTTTGGGATCTCAGCGTGGTGGTGGGTTGTTTTTGCTTTTTATGCGATTTGGTTAGTTTATTTGCGGCTCGATGTCGTGGCCCAAGGTAAGAAGCAGCTGCTGTTTCTGAATGTGCTTGGTTTTGGGATGGTCTTGTTATCATCAAGTGCGCTTGAACGAGGACATTTCGTTGATTTTCCCGCGGTCTTGCCCTTTGAACAATGTAACCCCTTAACTATTCACCATTGTGGCAGTGTGTTTGGTACGTTTTTAGATAGTGTATTGCAATCCAATTTTAGTTTTATTGGTTCAACCTTAATCTTGCTGTTTGTATTTGCCGCTGGTTTTAGTCTTTTTACCGGGTGGTCTTGGATATTAATTGTTGAAAAGCTTGGCGGGGCAATGATTGGTCTTTTCCAATTACTTGTCGCTAAGTATCGTGACAAAAAAGATCGTGAAGCTGGTCGTATCGCTGAGCAACAAAGAACGGAATTCGTTGAGAACGAACGTAAGCGTATTGAGGATCGTCCGCCGATTCAAATCGAGGTGCCCGCATTTGAGATTCCTAAAAGCGAGCGGGTTAAAAAAGAAAGTCAAGCGCCATTATTTGAAACCCATCCAGACTCGCCTTTGCCGCCATTGCATTTATTAGATGAGCCTAAAGGTGAAATCGAGGTTCAATCCGCGGAAACCTTGGAATTCACATCCCGCTTAATTGAACGAAAACTGATGGATTTTGGTATTGAGGTCAAGGTATTGGCTGCGATGCCAGGGCCTGTCATTACAAGATATGAACTTGAACCTGCTGCTGGCGTCAAGGGCAGTCAAGTCTTGAATCTCTCAAAAGATTTGGCGCGCGCACTGTCTGTGGTCAGCATTCGCGTTGTTGAAACCATTCCTGGCAAAAGTTGTATG
>CAJBIA010000012.1 GCA_903953055.1 uncultured Methylophilaceae bacterium | reverse complement strand
GATAAAAAATCGCCAATAAGTCAAGAAGCAAATAGTGATGTTTGGGATAGTCGCATTTATGCAATTAGTCCAGGTAATGCTGATTGGCTCAAAGAATTAGGGGTTTGGCAGAAATTAGATGTCACAAGAATTAGCCCAATTGAATCGATGGAAATATGGAGTGATGCGAACTTAGAGCCATTGGCGTTTAATGCCGAAGATGATTTTGAGAGTCATCTTGGCTACATTCTTGAAAACAGTGCTCTACAAGAAGCGCTTTGGGCAGAGTTACAAGTTTTGGATGTAGATGTCTTGATCGGTGCTGAAGCTTTTGCACTTGCATTGACAGAGAATTTGGTTATTTTGACTCTAGCTGATGGGACGCAGATAACTGCTAATTTGATGGTTGCTGCCGATGGCGGTAACTCATGGGTCCGGGATCAAGCAGGGCTAAGTCAACAAAAAACGATTTATGAACAAGTCGGTGTCGTGGCAAATTTTGAAGTTGAACTATCACATCGAAATGTGGCAAGGCAATGGTTTTTAGAAGACGGGATTTTGGCTTGGTTACCTCTGCCTGGGAATCGAATTTCGATGGTGTTTTCTTCCAAGCACTCACAAGATTTAATGGAATTAAGTTCAGAGACTTTGTCCCTATATGTTGCCAAAATTGGCGGGAATATTTTAGGTCAACTACAATGCATCACCCCTGCAGTTGCTTTTCCATTGGTTAGACAGAATGCAAGTGCTTTGATTTCCAATAGACTTGTATTGGTTGGTGATGCGGCGCATCAAGTGCATCCTATGGCAGGGCAGGGCGTGAATTTAGGATTCCGCGATGTGATTGAATTGGTCAAGGTTCTAGCTCAACGAAATCCATTGGCAGATATTGGCGACAAATTTGTTTTGCGACGATATGAGCGATCAAGAAAAGCGGATGTTCTCTCTATGCAAGGTTTAACGCATGGTTTATATGGCATATTTGATAGTAAAGATAGCCGTGTTAAAGGATTACGTAATTGGGGCTTGAATCTACCAAATCGTTATCCAACACTTAAACGGGCTTTAATGAAAAGAGCCCTCAGCTAAGTAATTGGTGAAATTAATAAAATTTTAGGAAATTCATGTTAAAAAAATTACTATTTGTAGCATTCCTTTCAATTAAGGTTACAAGCGCTTTTGCAGATGAGGCTTCATTGCATAAATTGGTTGAAGCTGCATACCCAAAGATTGCGGTCGAAAGCGTTGTTAAGACCCCATATGCTGGACTTTATGAAGTCTATATGAATGGTCAAATTGTTTATACGGATGAGAAGTTTAGTTTTTTAATTGCTGAGGGGCATTTGGTTGATCCAAAAACAAAAAAAGACTTAACCGGTGATCGAATTGCTGATTTATCAAAAATTGATTTTTCATCGCTACCATTAGATCAAGCGATTAAAGTTGTCAAAGGTAATGGGAATAGAAAGATGGCTGTTTTTTCAGATCCCGACTGCCCTTTTTGTAAGCGGCTTGAGCAAAATGAATTGACGAGCATTACTGATGTTACCGTTTATACATTTTTGTACCCTTTGGAGCAATTGCATCCAGACTCTGCCAATAAAGCTAGGGCGATTTGGTGCGCTGCAGATAGAAGTAAAGCTTGGCAAGATTGGGCGCTGAATAATCAGTTGATTAAAAAAACGGCCAATTGTGATGCGCCGATTGAGAAAAATATTGCTTTAGCAAAGAAATTAGGGGTAACAAGTACGCCGACAATATTTTTTATAGATGGGAAGCGGATGTTAGGGGCGTATCCATCGGCTGAAATTGAAAAGGCGTTGGGAGCAAGTCTGGTTAAGAAATAAAAAAGGCCTAAAGTTGTTAAGTTTTAGGCCTTTTCTAAGATATGAATATTAGCTAATTACATTTGGCTAATAATTTCATTGCCGAATTGGGCGCTACCAACTTGTGTTGCTCCATCCATTTGGGATGAAAAATCATGAGTAACGCGTTTTGCACCGATTGCTTTTCCAACGCCTTTGATCACCAAGTCTGCAGCTTCAATCCAGCCCAAGTGACGCAACATCATTTCAGCAGATAAGATCAGCGAGCTTGGGTTCGCGATATCCTTTCCAGCAATCTTAGGCGCTGTGCCGTGCGTTGCTTCAAACATTGCTACAGTGTCAGACAAGTTAGCCCCTGGTGCAATACCAATACCACCAACCTGGGCTGCAAGGGCATCAGACATGTAGTCGCCATTTAGGTTAAGGGCAGCAACGATGTCGTAATCACTTGGATGCAGTAAAATTTCTTGTAAGAATGCGTCAGCAATACAATCTTTAATAATGATGCCATTAGGGAGTTTGCACCATGGGCCACCATCAATTTCTACTGCCCCAAATTCCTGCTTAGCAATTTCATAGCCCCAGTCTCTAAATCCACCCTCGGTGAACTTCATGATGTTGCCTTTGTGGGTAATGGTGACTGATTTTCGGTTGTTATCAATTGCGTATTGAATCGCTTTACGTATTAGGCGTTTGCTGCCATCTATCGAAACAGGTTTAATTCCAATGGCTGAGGTCTCCGGGAAGCGGATTTTTTTTCGCATGCCCATGTCGCTGATAAAGTTGATGATTTTCTCAGCTTCTGGACTACCAGCAGCCCACTCAATTCCAGCGTAAATATCTTCAGTGTTTTCACGGAAAATCACCATGTCGGTTTTTTCGGGATGTTTTACTGGGCTAGGAACGCCCGTGAAATATTGAATGGGTCGCAAGCAAACGTATAAGTCTAATTCTTGGCGTAAGCTTACGTTAAGTGAGCGGATGCCCCCGCCAACGGGTGTTGTTAAAGGACCCTTGATAGAAATCACGTAGTCACGCACTGCCTGCATTGTTTCACTAGGTAACCACGTGTCTTTGTCATAAATCTTTGTTGCTTTTTCACCGGCGTAGACTTCCATCCAAGCAATTTTCTTTTTACCGCCATAAGCTTTTTCTACTGCTGTATTAACCACCTTCATCATCGGTGGTGTAATGTCTACGCCAATGCCATCACCCTCAATAAATGGGATAATGGGCTGGTCAGGCACGTTCAATGTGTTATCTGAATTAACGGTGATTTTTTCACCAAAGCTTGGAACCACGATTTTGGATGACATACTTAATAGACCTTATGTATTAAAACTTAAAAAATAAAAAGAGATTTATGTTAATCCTGTTTAATAAACCTTATGGTGTCGTGTGTCAGTTTAGTCAACATGAAAAACACGAAACATTAGCCGATTATATTGCTATTCCAAACGTTTATGCCGCAGGCAGACTGGATACAGATAGTGAAGGTCTGCTTATTTTAACCGATGATGGCGAACTTCAACATCGTGTTTCACACCCAAAGTATAAAGAAACCAAAACTTATTGGGTACAAGTAGAGGGCGCTCCAACACTAGCAGATTTAATGCCACTTTTGAGTGGCGTTGATTTGGGAGATTTCTTCAGTGCACCAGCGGAAGTAAGAATTATGCAAGAACCATTAATGTTGTGGCCGCGCAATCCTCCTATTCGAGAACGCAAAGCTATTCCAACTACTTGGCTTGAGATTAAAATATCTGAGGGGAAGAACCGTCAAGTCAGGCGTATGACCGCAAAAGTTGGGTTCCCAACTCTACGATTAATTCGGTATGCCATTGGGCAATATACTTTAGACGATTTGCCATTGGGAACTTTAAGGAAAATCTAATTGGGCGTGTATGAAAACAGTGCAATTCTAATTGAGCTGCACTGTTTGAGCGCCGCAATCCTGATGCGGGCTTATGGTAAACTTACATCTAATTAATCTCGCTAACAAAAGAGAATATTCATGTCGGGTAATACTATTGGTACTTTATTTACGCTCACTTCATTTGGTGAATCTCACGGCGCTGCAATCGGGGGCATAGTTGATGGATGCCCTCCAGGCATGGAGTTAAGTGCTGAAGATTTACAGATTGATTTGAATAGACGTAAACCAGGCACGTCCCGCCACGTGACGCAGCGTAGTGAAGATGATCGCGTAGAAATTCTTTCTGGTGTCTTTGAAGGAAAAACAACGGGGGCACCAATTGGATTGTTGATTCGGAACACCGACCAGCGCAGCCAAGATTACAGCAAGATTATGGACACTTTCAGGCCAGGCCATGCTGATTACACATATGCTCAAAAGTACGGCATACGTGATTACCGTGGGGGTGGGCGATCAAGTGCCAGAGAAACAGCTGTTCGTGTGGCTGCAGGTGCAATTGCTAAAAAGTGGTTGAAGCAGCGCTATGGGGTCGAAATTCGAGCGTACCTTAGCCAGCTTGGGGATTTCCAAATACCGTTTGTAAGCTGGGGCGACCTACAACATCCAGATAATAAAATTTTTACGCCCAATATGGCGATTATGCCCCAATTAGAGACTTATTTAGACAATGTGCGAGCTGAACGCGATTCAGTTGGGGCCAAAATTACAGTTGTAGCTGAGGGAGTTCCAGTCGGCTGGGGTGAACCAATTTTTGATCGCTTAGATGCGGAAATTGCTTACGCGATGATGGGGATTAACGCAGTGAAAGGCGTTGAAATTGGCGCTGGATTTGACTCTATTGCTCAGCGCGGCAGTGTTCATAGTGACGAATTAACTCCTAATGGCTTTGCAACTAATCATGCAGGAGGTGTTTTGGGGGGTATTTCTAGCGGGCAAGAAATCCGCGTTAATGTTGCATTCAAACCAACATCTAGTATTCCACAGGACCGTAATTCCATCGACAAAAATGGTCAGCCAGTATTGATGCAAACTACTGGTCGTCATGATCCCTGTGTTGGTATTCGCGCTACGCCAATCGTGGAGGCGATGTTAGCCTTGGTATTGATTGACCATGCTCTCCGTAATCGGGCACAGTGTGCTGATGTAAATTCAGGTCTTAAAGTCATCTAATACATTTTAATAGGCCTGATATGCAATTACCTTATTGGCGCCTTTCAGCGTTTTATTTCGCCTACTTTGCATTTGTAGGCTCTTTCACGCCTTATTGGAGTCTATATCTAAAATCGCTTGCTTTTGCGCCTTTTCAAATTGCAGTACTCATGTCTTTATTCCAGGTGGCACGTATTTTTGCTCCTAGCTTATGGGGCTGGTTGGCAGATCATCTTGGCAAGAGAGTTTTTATCATACAATGGCTCGCGGCGCTGAGCTTAGTGTCTTATGTGGGTGTCTTTATTGGAACAAGTTATGCATGGCTTTTTGGAGTCATGCTTTTGCTTAGTTTCTTTTGGAGCGCATCCCTTCCCCTTATTGAAACGGTTACACTAGGGCATCTTGGGGACCGTTTTGATCAATATGGCCATATTCGTATGTGGGGCTCTATTGGTTTTATTGTTGCAGTGATAGGGCTTGGATTTTTACTGGATATATTCAATATTCACTTACTGCTTTGGGCTGTGCTTGGTATGTTGGTCGCAGTCTTGGTTTTTTCTCGTAATATTCCTGAGCCAAAAGTAATCCCGCATCATACGGATGATCGATCCATCTGGGCAATTATGCGTCAGCGTGAAGTGCTGGCCCTGTTAGCCGCGTGTTTCATGATGGCGGCCGCACATGGCGTTTATTACACGTTTTATTCTATTTACTTGGTGGACCATGGTTATAACAAAACCAATGTGGGCTTATTGTGGGCGCTAGGTGTAATTGCTGAAATTTTGATTTTTTTAATCATGCCAAAACTTACCAAGCGCTTTGGCCTTAAGAATATTTTATTGGTCAGTTTATTTATTGCCTTCATACGGTTTAATTTAATTGGATGGGCAGTGGATTGGTGGTGGATTGTACTTTTAGCTCAACTCCTGCATGCAGCCACTTTTGGTTCTTATCATGCTGCCGCTGTGGCAATGACCCATCAACACTTTAAGGGGCGTCATCAATCAAAAGGGCAGGGGCTATACACTAGCGTCTCATATGGAATGGGCGGTACATTCGGAGGTCTTTTTAGTGGCTATGCTTGGGGAGCCCTTGGCTCAAGCTGGACCTTTACGATTTCAGGCGTATTTGGCTTGTTGGGTTGTTTGTTTTTTGTTTGGGTGATGCCTAAAAAAGCTAATCAGACCTTTTGATCGGCCCAAAAAAAGCATCTAATTTAGATGCTTTTTTTTAAACAATGAAGCTGTTTTAGATGCGCTTATCTTTTTCTATTAATGCATAAGCTGAATGATTATGAATGGATTCAAAGTTTTCAGACTCAACTACAAATTTATCGATACGTTTTTCATTATTTAATACAGCCGCAACATCCCTTACCATGTCTTCAACAAATTTAGGATTATCGTAAGCGCGTTCAGTAACAAATTTCTCATCTGGACGTTTTAGTAGGCCGTAAAGTTCGCAAGAGGCTTGAGTTTCTACCATTCGAATAATGTCTTCTACCCATATAAAATCATTAATGAGTGCTGTGACTGTGACGTGCGAGCGCTGGTTGTGAGCCCCATAGTCTGAAATCTTTTTTGAGCAAGGGCAAAGGCTGGTCACGGGGACTAAAACTTTAACCGTGATGTCGAATTTACCTTTTTTAATTTCTCCTATAAACGTGACTTCGTAATCAAGTAAACTTTCTACACCAGATATAGGGGCTGCTTTGTTGACGAAGTATGGAAAAGTCATCTGAACATAGCCTGATTCTGCTTCTAAGCGTTTGACCATTTCACGCAAGATGGTCTCAAACGACTCAATCGAAATCTCACGTTCGTTCATGTTGAGGATTTCAACAAAGCGCGACATGTGCGTGCCTTTGAAATTGTGCGGTAAATGCACATACATATCGAACATCGCCACAGTGTGCTGAATCCCGCCCGTTTTGTCTTTGACTTTAACGGGGTGGCGAATTGATTTAATCCCTACCTTATCAATAGCCAAATGACGAATGTCTGGCGTGTTTTGTACATCTTCGATAGGTAAGTTGTTATCTTTGCTCATGGGGTTCCTGAATTGATATTTGTCTAGCGCTAATACTTGAGTATATCACTTGGTTAATTTTTTCTCAATTGCGGTAATGATGCCTTCAACATCCAGACCGCAATTTGCCAACATGGTTTCATGTACGCCGTGCTCAATAAAGTTATCTGGTAATCCTAGACATAAGATTGGTGTTTCAAGATCGAGCGCTTGCATGGCTTCCATCACTGCTGCACCTGCGCCCCCCATGATGGAGTTTTCTTCAATAGTAATAATGACATCGTGGCTTTTTGCCAAATCCCTCACTAAATCAATGTCTAATGGCTTCACGAAGCGCATATTAGCGACAGTAGCATTCAACCTCTCTCCGACCTCAAGTGCTGGGGTCAGCATGCTTCCAAAAGCCAGTATTCCAATTTTTTTACCTTGACGACGAATCTCGCCCTTGCCAATTGCTAATGTACTGAGGTCTTTTTGAACTGTTGCACCAGGGCCACCACCACGCGGATAACGCACCGCGCTAGGGCCATTATGATAGAAGGCAGTTGTCAGCATTTGACGACATTCTTGTTCGTCACTTGGCGTCATTACGATAAGGTTTGGAATGCAACGCAAAAAGCTTAAATCAAAACTGCCTGCATGGGTTGGTCCGTCAGCGCCTACCAAGCCAGCACGGTCAATTGCAAACATCACGGGCAGGTTTTGTAATGCGATGTCATGTATTAGTTGGTCATAAGCGCGTTGTAAAAATGTTGAGTAAATTGCCACAACGGGTTTTAACCCATCACATGCCATGCCAGCAGCAAACGTTAGTGCGTGTTGTTCAGCAATCCCAACGTCATAGAACCGATTAGGATAGTTTTCAGCGAATTCATTCATGCCTGAACCGTCACACATTGCTGGTGTAATGCCGATTAAGCATTCATTTGTTTCTGCCATATCCACAAGCCAATCGCTAAAGACTTGGGTGTAAGTTTTTTTATTTGAACTGTTTATTGCACGCCCATCTTCCGGATTAAATTTACCAACGCCATGAAATTTTCCTGGCTCATTTTCAGCGGGGGCGTAGCCACGTCCTTTTTCTGTGATGATGTGTAAAAATTGCGGGCCTTTAAGTTTTTTAATGTTGTTGAGTGTGACAATGAGCGTATCTAAATCATGGCCATCAATTGGCCCGATATAGTTAAAGCCAAACTCTTCAAAAAGCGTGCTAGGTGTGACCATGCCTTTGACATGTTCTTCAGCGCGTTTTGCAAACTCTAATACGGGAGGCATGACGCCTAACACTTTTTCGCCTGATTTTCTTACATTGGTATAAAGCTTTCCGGAGAGCAGTTTGGCTAAATAATTTTGAAGCGCACCGACATTCGGTGAAATTGACATATCGTTATCGTTCAGAATCACTAATAGGTTTGCATCCATGGCGCCAGCATTGTTGAGTGCTTCAAACGCCATGCCCGCAGTCATTGCCCCATCTCCAATGATTGCAACTGCTCGGCGGTCTGAGCCATGTTTTTGTGCTGCAACGGCCATGCCAAGAGCAGCAGAAATGGACGTGCTAGAGTGGCCTGTGCCAAAGGTATCAAATACGCTTTCATTGCGACGAGGAAAGCCAGCAATGCCTCCCGATTTGCGTAACTCGCTCATTGCATTCCGACGGCCTGTTAAAATTTTATGCGGATAAGTTTGGTGGCCGACATCCCATACCAACCTATCATCTGGCGTGTTAAAAACGTAATGTAAAGCGATGGTGAGTTCAACTACACCAAGGTTTGAAGATAAATGCCCACCTGTTTGTGAAACACTTTCTACTAAAAACTCACGTAACTCTTTAGCGAGATCAGGTAACTGTTTGCGTGACAAATGTCGCAATTGCTCAGGCATATGGACGCTGTCTAGTAAGGGATATTCAGCCGCCATTAAAAGCCTCGTTGGGTGATGAATTGAGCAAGTTGAACAAGGCGCAATGCTTCATTGTCATGTGCTTTAAGCGGCTCAATCGCGCTTTCATAAAGTTCTTGTGCTAGATCTTTTGCCCGAACTAAGCCCAGAATAGTCACGTAAGTAGGTTTGTTCCTATTTGCATCTTTGCCTGCCGTTTTACCTAAGGTCGCCGTGTCTGCTTCTGCATCTAGAATGTCATCAACGACTTGGAAGGCTAGTCCTATGGCCTGAGCGTAATGGTCTATTAGAGCAATGCGCGACCCATCAAAATTATTTCCGCTATAGCCACCTAGGAGAGCTGCGACGCGAATAAGTGCTCCTGTTTTGTGGATATGCATAAACTCCAGCTCTGTTTGGGATAAAGTCTCACCAACGCTTGCCAAGTCGATAGCTTGGCCGCCTGCCATGCCGCGTGACCCGCTTGCCACGGCTAATAGATTGATCATTTTGAGTTGATGTTGACTGTCTTTGTGTAAGTTTGCGGCTGACAAAATTTGAAATGCTAAGCTTTGTAACGCGTCTCCCACCAAAAGTGCAGTCGCCTCATCATATTGCTTATGGCAAGAAGGTTTGCCGCGGCGCAAATCATCATCATCCATACACGGCATATCATCATGTACCAATGAATATGCATGAATCAATTCAACGGCAATGGCTGATTGGTCAATTATATTGGCATTCGCTCCGCAAAACTCCCCAGCGGCATGTGCCAATAATGCACGTACACGCTTGCCACCTCCTAGTGTGGCATAGCGCATGGCTTCATGCAGTTTATTGGGAGCGATACTTGTGGCTGGAAGCATTTTATCTAGCGCCTGTTCGGTCCGCTGTTGTATGCTTTTGGCCCAACTTTGAAAATCGGTACTTAAGTCCATCTTATTCGTTGTCTTGGTAAGCCTGTAATTCTCCGGCTTTGCCTGTGCTGTCTGTATTTAAAATACGCACCTGTTGCTCAACTTCAGCTAAAGTTTTTTGGCAATGTTGCAACAACGATGTGCCACGTTTAAAAGCACTAAGCGTGTCTTGTAAAGCCAATTGTTTTGATTCCATTTGGTTAACAATGGTTTCAAGTTCGCTAACTGCATCTTCGAAAGTGATATTAAGTGATTCGGAGGTGGGTGGTATGTGATGTTTAGTCATGAGACATTTTAACCTATTCAGCTTGAAAAGCCTTCTTTAGAAACCGGGAAATATCATCAATCTCTTCGGTACAAACCGAATGTCCCATCGCATATTCGTGCCATTCGATAGAATAACTAAGGCCTTCAAGCAATTGGCGTGAAACTGAGGAAGTATCAAGTGTGATGACGCTATCGAAAATACCATGGGCCATAAAAATAGGCATATCCATATTCGCCGTGCTTGCTTCATCCACTAATTTTTCTTTAAGTGATACATAGGTTGAGAGCGCTAGCACGCCAGCGAGCCTACCTGTGTGACGAAGGGCTGTAAATAATGCCATAGCACCACCTTGTGAAAATCCAGCAAGTACGATATTTAGTTCATTAATTCCTTGAGCGGTCTCATTGATAATTAATGATTCGATATTTTTTTGCATCTCACGCATGCCAGCTTCATCTTGCTGGTTTTGCAAATTTAAGCCAAACAAATCATACCAAGCACGCATTTCATAACCATTGTTCATGGTAATCGGTTTATAAGGCGCATGTGGAAAAATGAATCGTGTGTTTGGAATGTTCAGATCGGAGACTATGGGGGCAAAATCATGGCCGTCTGCGCCTAGGCCGTGGAGCCAAATCACGCTGTTTTTAATGGGGAGGGATGTTTCAATGATGAGGATTTCAAGTGCTGACATAAAGGCAAGAATGAGATGGTTGTGTAAAGCCTATATTTTGGCATTTTTATGAGCTGCTTGCACATTCAGTTTTTTACAGTGCAAAAAAAGCCCTGATATATCAGGGCTTTTTAGAGAATAGAACATTGAGTTAAATTTATTTAGCTTCAGCGACGGCTTTGAGTGCAGGTAGGCCGGCTTCAAATACACCCGTTACTGCACTGATGGCAGATTCATCATCTTGGCCGGCAGGGATAGGTGGATTGAGTTTATAAACACGGTAGAAGCGAGCCATCCAAGTTACTGTTGTCTCTCCAGCCCCAGGGCCAGCTTTAACGGTCATTTTTGAGTTGTAGTCAGCTACTGGTAATACACCAGAAATAATCTCATATTTTAATTGCATGTCTTTGTCGTCAGCGCTGCGAAGTTTTTCGTAAATAGTACCACCGCCTTTTAATGTTAATGTGCGGTAGGTTTGTGCATCGCCATTTTCATCTTTTTTCGTTTCTAACGTCGTGCTAGCTACTGCCGGATGCCATTTTTGCATGTTCCCAAAGTCTTTCACTAATCCCCAAACTTTGGCCGGGTCAGCTTTGATGACCACTTCTTTTTCTACTTTCTGTGGGCTAGGGCCGTGTGCCGCTGCTGTAAGCGGCAAAATAGCCATAACAATAAGTGCGAGTACTTTTTTCATGCGAATTTCTCCAAAATTAATGACGGGACCTACTTAGAATGAACAGCATTTTAAATGCTATAAAACGATTTTAATGGCTTATAAAATTCAACTCATAACTTTACCTAAATTTAGGAATTTTTACGATGATTTAATTCAAAATGGTTTTATTGGATGGGGACTCTAATATAAATTTTCCAAAAGCACGGCTTTTGTCACCCGTTTTTATTTGGGTGAGTATTTTCAGAGTTTGACTATCAAGTACACTGACTTGATTGCTCCCCCAGTTGGCAATGTAAATATTGCCTGTCTTGTCCTCCATGCTAATCCCTTCAGGCACTTCACCCACTTTAATGGTGGCTATCGATTGTTTTTGTGCTAAATCAATCACAGAAACGCTGTCATCTTGAGTGTTGGTGACAAATAAGAGCTGGCCATTTTTGCTAGGGGTAATGCAATAAGGATGCTCTCCAACTTTGATTGTTTGGATTTTTAGGTTAGTGGTATTTAGCACAGAAACATTATTGCTGATGACGTTGACGACATAAAGCTCACTTCCGCTTCTATTAATCGCTAATCCAAAAGGGTGTTTTCCAACGGATATTCTTTGGCTGATTTGTTGGGTGTTGGTATCAATAATGGAAACATCATCGCTATCACGATTCGCAACGTATAGCCTTTTGCCATCCGGGCTTATTGCCATTCCAGCTGGGGCTTTGCCATTTTTAATTTTGCTTTGAATTTTCATTGTAATAGCATCTATCTGATAGATAACGTCTTCAGTCCAATCTGCTACATAAAGCGTTTTATTATTCGGTGAAAGTAATAAGCCAACTGGAGAGCCTTTAATGGGGTAGGTGTTGACGAGTTGATTTTTGATGGTGTCGATGACAGAAATGCTTTGGCCATCCACATTTGAAATATAGGCCCGCTGATTGATTGCTGAAACAACAACCCCAACCGGAGCTAATCCAACTTTGACAGTCTCGATGATTCTATTGCTATCGGTATCGATCACTGAAACGGTATTATCGCCTTGGTTCGTAATGTATGCGCTTCCAGAGAAGCACGGAAGTGCGAAGCCTGACATCAAAAGGGTCACTGAGATTAGAGCAATTAGTGGAAGTGGGAATTTCAAAATAATAATTTGTTGGCTTTTGTTGGCTTTTGTTGGCTTTATTCTAACCTGCATTGAAATAGTTAACGCGACTGTTTTAATACCGTTGACTTATGAAGCGAAAATTAAATGATTGCGTCTTCGAATTACGAGCCTGTTATCTTTTTAAAAAGATGATATTGAAACGATACCTTTCAATATGTGTCGAAATGTGAAAAAATTACGGTAAATTATTTAGGTTTTTTTGTGATGATAGATCGCGATGGATATCGCCCGAATGTTGGTATTATTTTAAGTAATGCCAGCAATCAGGTTTTTTGGGGAAAGCGCATCCGCGAACACTCTTGGCAGTTCCCGCAAGGGGGCATAAAACAAGGCGAAAGCCCTGAAGAAGCCATGTATCGAGAGCTGATGGAAGAGGTCGGTTTGCGTCCCGAACATGTAAAAATTTTAGGGCGAACTCGTGATTGGTTACGTTATGACGTTCCAACGACCTGGATTAAGCGCGAATGGCGAGGAAGTTATAAAGGCCAAAAACAAATTTGGTTTTTGTTACGATTGGTCGGTCGTGACAGCGATGTCTCTTTACGGGCTACCTCTCATCCTGAGTTTGATGCTTGGCGTTGGAGTGAATATTGGGTACCTATGGAAAGCGTGATTGAGTTCAAGCGCGATGTTTATCGTTTGGCGCTAAATGAGTTAGCCGTTCATTTAGGAAGCATGGAGCGAACCAAAAATAGGGAACAAACCTCTCCTCGATTTCTAACAGAATAAAAAATGCCGCTTAACGCGGCTTTTTTATTCTGTTATTTTCATGAGGGAATGAAGCTTGCCATCTTTTCACCAAGTCTGACTGGTTTTGCTGCTTTCCAAGTTCTGTTGAATGATAGTTTTTTTTCTGGAAAAAGCATCACGACGGTAGAGCCAAGTAAAAAGCGCCCCATTTCTTCACCTTGCTTCAGTGATAAGTGTTGATCAGAAAAGTCCCACGTTTTGATTTTCCCAAGTCTAGGGTTGTTGATCGTGCCATGCCAAATGGTTGCCATGCTACCTACAATGGTTGCGCCAACTAGAATGAGCACAAATACTCCATGGCTTGATTGAAACTCACAAACTAGCCGTTCGTTTCTTGCAAATAAACCAGGAATGCCTTGGGCGGTAGTTGGGTTTACCGAGAACAAATCCCCTGGAACATAAGTCATGCTTTTAAGTTGACCGTCGCATGGCATGTGAATTCGATGATAATCTTTTGGGCTTAAGTATAAAGTGGCGAAGCTACCATTTTGGAAATTTTCTGCTAAGGTTCTGTTGCCCGCAAGTATTGCTAGCGTCGAGTAATGGTGGCCTTTGGCTTGGAAAATTTGGTCAGCTTTAATTGTACCAAATTGACTAATTGCTCCATCCACTGGGCTAATAAAATCAGCCTTGTTAATACGTCTTACCCCTTTTTTCAAAGGGCGGGTAAAAAACTCATTAAAACTTTCATAAGCCTCAATGTTGGGTTGAGCCGCTTCGGACATATTTACATGGTAGCGGTTTACAAACCAAGCGATCATCGTTGTCGTCAACTTGCCTGCTTTAGCGGAGGCGATTTTGCCAGCTAATAAAGTAATCGCTTGTTTTGGAATTAGATATTGAGGTAAAACCTTTAGTCGATCAATCACAAAAGTCTCGAATGTATAAAAGTAAAAAGGGCAGGGCGTTATGCGCCATGCCCTTCCATTTTAAGCGAACAAATGCTTAATTAGTTCTTAGATTGGTCAACTAATTTGTTTTTAGCAATCCATGGCATCATCGAACGCAATTGACCGCCCACTTTTTCAATTGGGTGCATTGCATTCAAGCGGCGACGCGCAGTCATCTCTGGATAGTTTGTGCGTCCCTCAAGGATGAACTTCTTAGCATATTCTCCGTTTTGGATATTTTCTAAAGCTTCTTTCATTGCCCAGCGAGATTCATCGTTAATCACTTTAGGCCCAGTGACGTATTCACCATACTCTGCATTATTGGAGATGGAGTAATTCATATTGGCGATGCCGCCTTCGTACATCAAGTCCACAATTAATTTCAATTCGTGCAAGCATTCAAAATATGCCATTTCAGGGGCATAGCCGGCTTCAACTAATGTTTCGAATCCAGCTTTAACTAATTCAACTGCACCGCCACACAAGACAGCTTGTTCGCCGAATAGGTCCGTTTCTGTTTCTTCACGAAAGTCAGTTTCAATCACCCCACCTTTAGTGCCGCCGTTTGCTGCAGCGTATGACAATGCGATATCTTTTGCTTTGCCAGATGCATCCTGATAAACAGCAATTAATGAAGGTACTCCGCCACCTTTTAGGTATTCAGAACGCACCGTGTGGCCAGGACCTTTAGGAGCAATCATAATGACGTCCATGTCTTTGCTTGGCACGATTTGGTTGTAGTGAATGTTGAATCCATGAGCGAATGCTAATGCAGCACCTTTTTTTAAATTAGGAGCTACTTCCGCTTCATAAATAGCTGCCATGCTTTCATCTGGCAACAATATCATGACAACGTCAGCAGCTTTTACTGCATCGGCAATTTCAGAGACATTGTGGCCTGCAGCTTGAGCCTTTGCCCATGAACTGCCAGCTTTTCGGATACCAACAGTGACATTAACACCTGAATCTTTTAGGTTTTGTGCATGTGCATGACCTTGTGAACCATAACCAACGATCGTTACTTTTAGGTTCTTGATGATTGATAGGTCAGCGTCTTTATCGTAATAAACTTTCATTTTTTTTGCCTTTCGGTGCTTTTTACTTAAGTGATATTAATAATTAAACTTTTAAAATTCGGTCTCCGCGACCAATGCCTGAAGCACCAGTGCGAACGGTTTCTAAAATTACTGTTTTATCTAGTGCCTCTAAGAACGCATCTAATTTTGATCCAGAGCCAGTAAGTTCGATGGTGTAGCTTCCATCAGCTACATCAATAATGCGACCACGGAAAATGTCGCTGATACGCTTCATTTCATCGCGCAATGCTCCAGTAGCCTTAACCTTGACCAACATCAGTTCGCGTTCGATATGGCGCCCATCGTTTAGGTCTAGGACTTTCACAACATCGACCAGCTTGTTGAGCTGTTTGATGATTTGTTCGATTACGTCATCCGATCCGGAAGTGACGATCGTCATACGTGACAAAGTGGCATCTTCAGTAGGAGCCACAGTCAGGGATTCAATATTGTATCCGCGTGCAGAAAACAAGCCCGCTACGCGAGAAAGTGCACCGGCTTCATTTTCCATGAGTAAAGAAATAATATGTTTCATCTTAGCCTTCAATCTCGTTCGCGGCGTCATCTTTATTAGGATCTGAACCTAAAATCATTTCAGATAAGCCTTTGCCATTAGGAATCATTGGAAAGACGTTCTCTTTTTGGTCGGTTAAGAAATTCATAAAGACAAACCTATCCTTCATTGCGAAAGCTTCTTTTAGCGCGCCTTCAACATCGGCTGGCTTTTCAATGTCCATGCCTACATGACCGTATGATTCAGCTAGTTTTACAAAGTCAGGCAAGCTGTCCATATAAGATTCTGAATAACGGTTCTCATAGAAAAATTCTTGCCACTGGCGCACCATGCCCAAGTAGCGATTGTTGAGCAAAATAACTTTAATCGGTAGATGAAATTGTTTGCATGTTGAAAGCTCTTGAATATTCATCTGAATGCTGCCTTCGCCCGTGACACAAGCGACTTGCGCTTTTGGGTCGGCTAACTGACACCCCATTGCATAAGGCAAGCCAACGCCCATTGTTCCCAATCCGCCGGAGTTAATCCAACGACGTGGTTTATCGAACTTATAATATTGGGCAGCCCACATTTGATGTTGGCCTACGTCAGAAGTAACGTAAGCATCACCTTTTGTTACTTCCCAAAGTTTTTCGATAACGTATTGTGGCTTAATAATGCTGGTGCTTGAATCGTCGTAGCTCAATGATTTTTTAGTGCGCCAGTCATCAATTCTAGCCCACCAAGACTTCAATGCCGAGGCGTCAGGTTTCTTACTTTCAGAAGCTAAAAGCTCATTCATTTCACTAAGCACGGATTGCACATGGCCCACAATAGGCACATCTACTTTGACACGTTTAGAGATTGAAGATGGATCTACGTCAATATGGATAATTGTGCGTGGAACACTTAAAAAATGCTCTGGATTGCCGATTACGCGATCATCAAATCGTGCGCCAACGGCTAATAAGACATCACATTCTTGCATGGCGTTATTAGCTTCATAGGTGCCGTGCATGCCGAGCATTCCCAAATTTTGTTTATCGGTTGCAGGATAGCCACCTAATCCCATTAGGGTGTTTGTAACGGGATAACCAAGCGTTCTTGCTAGCTTAACTAGCTCGTTTGAAGCGTCACCTAACACCAAACCGCCACCTGAGTAAATCATCGGACGCTTAGCGTCGAGTAAGATTTTTACTGCTTTTTTAATTTGGCCTGAGTGGCCTTTAATTACTGGGGTATAAGAGCGCATTTCTACGCTCTTAGGATAATTATATTCAGCAAATTCAGCAGTAATATCTTTTGGAATATCAACCACGACAGGCCCAGGGCGACCACTAGCTGCAATATAAAAAGCTTTTTTCATCGTCATAGCAATATCGCGAACGTCTTTTATTAAGAAGTTATGCTTAACGCATGGGCGTGTTACGCCAACCATATCAACTTCTTGGAAAGCGTCCATGCCGATGGCTGCTGTTGGTACTTGTCCGCTAATGACCACCATTGGAATCGAGTCCATATAAGCGGTTGCAATGCCAGTCACTGCATTAGTTGCGCCTGGCCCTGAAGTTACAAGTGCTACGCCAACTTCGCCAGTTGCCCGCGAAAAAGCATCAGCAGCGTGAACAGCAGCTTGCTCATGGCGAACGAGAATATGTTTAAAATCTTTTTGCTTGAATAGCGCGTCATAAATATGGAGTACAGCTCCGCCTGGATAGCCAAAAACGAATTTGACTTTCTCCTCATGAAGACATCGCATGATGATTTCTGCGCCAGAAATCTGACCTACTTTTTGCTGATTGCTTTGATCCATAAACGTACTTGTTTTTGCTGATAATCGGGTAACCCTGAACAGTAACTGTTTACAGCCCTTTGGTCAAGGCTGAGGTTCCAGAATATTTACTTGGGGGGATACAAAATAAACCATAAAACACATAGGCTTATTGTATTTTTTGAGCGGAAAATTTCTAATTGTTTGAAAAGCGCATGGAGAGGTCAATTGCGCGTATGTTTTTGGTTAGGTTTCCAATAGAAATTCTATCTACGCCAGTAAGTGCGATTTCTCTAACATTCGAAATATCTATTCCGCCAGAGGCCTCAATTATCGCGCGCTTAGCATTTAATGTTACTGCTGCTTTTATAGTGGGAATGTCGAAGTTATCCAACAAAATCAATTTAGCGCCTGCATTAAGTGCGATCTCTAATTCGTCCAAATTTTCAACCTCAATTTGAATGCTTAATTTATTATTGGTTTGCTCACTTATTTTTGTAGCTGCTAACAAAACTGTTTCTATACTGCCGGTTGCAGCAATATGATTTTCTTTGATGAGAATGCCATCGTATAGGCCGTGACGTTGATTTAGCCCCCCCCCAATCGCTACTGCGTATTTTTGTGCGTCTCGTAAGCCTGGGATGGTTTTTCGGGTATCCATGATGCGGGCTTGTGTGTCGTGAATTTCATTGACATAACTTTTTGTCAGTGTTGCAGTTGCAGAAAGGGTTTGTAGAAAATTTAAAGCGCAGCGCTCAGCGCTTAGCATTTCATGCGCTAGGCCAGAGAGGGTGCAAAGTGTTTGATTTGATGTGACGCTTTGACCTTCTATAACGTGCCAAACAGTCTCGACACTTGGAGCAATTTGTTTGAAACATTCTTCTGCCCAGGGAATGCCGCAAATTACAGCCGGTTCTCTGGTGATGATGGTGGCATTGGCTAATTGCGTTTTGGAGATAAGTTGGGCGGTATAGTCTTTAGCTTTGATACCTAAGCCGCTTAAATCTTCAATGATGGCTGCTTGCACATTGGCTTTAATGGCCTCTGTGAGCTTTGCTGTGACTTGGTTGTTGATTAATTGATTCATGAATTCCATTATAATGACAATTGGCTTAGGATGTATCGATAGCATTTTTTATAAAAAAGCAGAATAGAGAAATGATGAAACTTTTGTATTCACTTACCAGCCCATACGCTCGCAAAGTTCGTATCGTTGCAGCTGAAAAAGGCATTCCACTTGAAATGCAGTTAGTTGTTCTGGCTGACCCAGACTGTCCAGTAAGTCTTTATAATCCTTTAGGAAAAATTCCCGTTTTAATTTTGGATGATAAAGAGAGTTTGTATGATTCGAGTGTGATAGTTGATTATTTAGATCAGCTGTCTTCAGGTTCAGTTTTGATCCCACAAGATACAAAATCCCAATACCAAGTAAAACGATGGGAAGCTTTAGCTGATGGTGTCTGTGATGCTGGCGTTGCCGTTTTATACGAGTCGCGACGTGCTGAAAATTTACAAGATCCTAGCTTTATTGCTAAACAAATGGGGAAGGTCGAGCGTGGATTAAAAGTCTTGAATAATGATCTTGGGGATCATTTATTCTGCGTAGGGCAAACATTTAGCATGGCAGATATAGCCTTGGGTTGTACCTTGGAGTTTTTGCAGCGTCGTTTCCCTGAAGTCAGTTTAGAGATGAACTATCCAAATCTAGCAAGGCTTTACGCATCATTAATGTTGCGAGATTCCTTTATTGAGACAACGCCACCTCAATCTTGAGTTAGTTAAATTGCACCAGTGATAATGCCTCCCCCTAAGCAGACGTTGCTTTCATAAACAACGGCTGATTGGCCTGGAGTGATTGCCCATTGTTTTTGACCGAACTTAATCTCAACAAAGTCTGTGTCTAACCTGTCAATTTCGCATGGCGCATCAGGTTGCCGATAGCGCGTTTTAGCCGCATAGACCCAGTTAGTTTTTGGGGCTTTTCCACTGATCCAATGGACTTGTCCTGCTTGTAATCCATCATTAAGTAGCAATGGATGCTCATGTCCTTGCACCACAATCAGTACATTATTTTTCATGTCTTTTTGTGCAACAAACCAAGGCTCACCATTGCTTTCTTTTGATCCGCCAATTTTCAAGCCTTGCCGCTGACCTAAGGTGTAATACATTAATCCATCGTGCACGCCGACGATTTTGCCATCTGGGGTTTTCATGTCGCCTGGTTCACGGGGTAAATAGCGGCTTAAAAACTCTTGGAATGGCCGTTCACCTATAAAGCAAATGCCAGTGGAGTCTTTCTTTTCGCTTGTCACAAGTCCCTCTGTTCGGGCTATTTCGCGCACTTCACTTTTAAGTAAATGCCCAAGTGGGAATAGCGTTTTTGATAACTGAGCTTGGTTGAGCCGGTGTAAAAAGTAGCTTTGGTCTTTGCTGCCATCTTCGGCTTTTAGCAATTGGTACTCACCGGCTGCAAATGGGTTTTCACGTACTTGTGCATAATGGCCTGTGGCAATTAAGTCTGCACCCAAGCCCATGGCGTGATCTAAAAATGCTTTAAATTTAATTTCAGCATTACACAAAATGTCTGGGTTAGGGGTACGGCCAGCTTGGTATTCATCTAAGAAGTTTTGGAACACGCGTTCTTTATATTCTTTGCTGAAATTAACAGCTTCGATTTCGATGCCAATTTTGTCAGCTACGGAAACTGCATCAATTAAATCTTGCTTAGATGAGCAGTATTCATCGGTGTCGTCGTCTTCCCAGTTTTTCATAAAAAGGCCGATCACGTCATAGCCTTGTTGCTTGAGCAATAATGCTGTGACTGAAGAATCAACCCCGCCTGATAGACCAACTACTATTCTTTTGTTTTTCATGAAAGCTTTTGTTTTATAAATGAGTGAGGATAGCTAAGGGAAAGCGCTGCCCTGCCAAATAATCTTCTACACATTTTAATACTTGTGGACTTCGGTGAATGGCTTTACTGACTTGTAACTCCCCCAGGGTCATCCAGACTGCTCGAATAATTCCATCATCCAAGGGGAGTTCAGGGTGATGTGCTCCTAGTTCACCGATAAAGGCAAAACGTAAGTAGGTGATGTCTTTAGCTGGGCGTTGCCAGTGGTAGATGCCTAATAATTGAGTTGGCGTGAAGTCATAGGCTGTTTCTTCAAGCGTCTCGCGAGCCGCCGCTTGCAAGATTGTTTCACCTTCATCTAAATGGCCAGCTGGCTGATTGATGCGTATGCCTTCAGCAGTGCTTTCTTCTACCATTAAAAAACGGCCATTTTGTTCGATAATGGCAGCAACGGTGGTATTGGGTTTCCAAATCATGAAATAGGCTTGAAAGCTTAAAGCAACATTTTACCGCTAGCCGTCATACTAAACCAGCGTAGCTTTTATTCTAATTTGTTTGTTGGTAGATATCTCTGCTTCGGTTAGTATTCTTGAGATTAGAAAAATTATTCTCATAAGAAATGCTAGAAAATGCTCATCACAAAATGATTTATTTAGCCTCTCGCTCACCAAGGCGGGCTGAATTATTACAACAAATAGGCATCCAGTTTGTTGTCTTGCCATCAGATATTGATGAAACTCCACACTTGGATGAGCTGTCAGATGATTATGTATTGCGCCTTGCCGCTGAGAAAGCGCAAACTTGTTATGATTGCTTAATCGCTCAGTCAATGGCTATTTATCCTGTGTTGGCGGCGGACACGACCGTCAGCATTGATGGCAAAATCATAGGTAAGCCACAAGATGATGATGATGCATTTCAGATGCTATCTGCCATTTCAGGTCGTTGGCACGAAGTGCATACAGGGATTGCAGTAGCGACACGTGAGGGAGTGAAAGTAGCGATTTCGACAACTAATGTTGAGATAGCAAAACTATCGAATGAAATGATTTTGGCCTATGTTGCTTCAGGCGAGCCACGAGACAAGGCGGGCGCTTATGGTATACAAGGCTTAGCTGGAGCGCTAGTTAAGCGCATTGAAGGTAGCTACTCTGGTGTGATGGGATTGCCAATTTATGAAACCGCACTGCTACTCCGGCAGGCAGGAATTAGCATTTTATAATGCAAAAAAATTAAAAATTAAAAATTAAAAATTGTAAAAGTGAGTTGAAATGAGTGAAGAGATTTTAATCAACGTCACCCCACAGGAGACGCGGGTGGCAATTGTTGAGCAAGGGATTGTTCAAGAGCTACACATCGAGCGCAGTAGTTCTTTGGGGTTGGTTGGAAATATATATCATGGGTCAGTGTGCCGAGTGTTGCCAGGCATGCAGTCGGCTTTTGTAGAAGTCGGCTTGCAACGCGCAGCCTTCTTGCATGTGGCTGACGTGCTGGAATGTACGAGCGCGAACCAAGAAAAAACCATTCAAGAAGTGCTTCACGAAGGACAGCCATTGATGGTGCAGGTGGTGAAAGAGCCTATTGGCACAAAAGGCGCGCGGCTTACGACCCAAATTAGTATCGCAGGTCGTTTTCTCGTATATTTACCACAACAAGACCATATTGGCGTGTCGCAACGCATTGAAGATGAAGCTGAGCGTGAGATCTTGCGCGAGAGATTAATTGGTCTTTTGCCGGCAAATCACCCTGGCGGTTACATCATCCGTACGATGTCTGAAACTGCAACTGACGAAGAGTTGTTAGCGGATATCGATTACTTAGATAAGGTATGGATCAATATTCAAGCGGCTAGCCATGGCGCTTCTGAACGCTCACTGGTGTTTCAAGATTTGAATTTGCCGATGCGTATTTTGCGTGATGTGGTGAATGAGAAAACGGACCGTATTGTAGTGGATTCGCGCGAGACCTTCCAAAAGCTTTCCGAGTTTGCGGAGTTATATGCCGCACGCGCAGTAAAACGCCTTGAGCATTACCAAGGTGAGCGACCTTTGTTTGATATGTACAACGTGGAATTAGAAATTGAAAAAGCCCTTTCTCGTAAAGTCGAGCTGAAATCTGGCGGTTATTTGATCTTTGATCAAACGGAAGCGCTTACAACAGTGGACGTGAATACAGGTGGATTTGTCAGTGGAAAAAGTTTGTCGGACACAATTTTTAAAACCAATTTAGAAGCCTCTCAATGCATCGCACGCCAATTAAGACTCCGTAATTTAGGCGGCATTATTATTATTGACTTCATTGACATGGATGAAGATGAGCATCGAGCCGCAGTGCTCGAGGAGCTTAATCGTGCGGTTGAAAAAGATCGGGCACGGATTGGAGTTAATGGGTTCTCAACGCTCGGCTTGGTTGAAATGACGCGTAAACGTACTCGTGAAAGTTTAGCCCACATCCTTTGCGAGCCATGCCCGAGTTGCCGTGGACGTGGCGAGTTGAAAACCGGGCAAACCGTTTGTTATGAAATTTTGCGTGAACTTTTGCGTCATGCCAGACAATTTAGTGCGCGTGAGTTTCGTGTGCTGGCCTCACAAAAAGTCATCGGGTTGCTAATGGATGAAGAGTCGCAAAGCTTGGCCAATTTATCTGACTTTATTGGCAAGCCAGTCTCTCTCCAGGTTGAAAACCAATACTCACAAGAAGCGTTTGATATTATCTTGATGTAGGTGCTCGTATCTCTTGAAGTTGCTTAAAATAGCCTTGTTACAGCGATTTCTAATGGCGCGAAAATTAACATCTGGATGAGTTGCACGGCCAGAATGGCAAGCAAAGGCGATAAATCTAAACCGTTTGGTGATGGAATAACCTGACGAATAGGATTAAGTATTGGTCTTGTTAAGGCATCTAAAGCTGGGGCAATAGGCGTGTATGGGTTTACCCAACTCAAAAGCGCTTGCGCGATAATCGCGTAGAAAAATAAATCCATGCTCAAGTTAGCAAGATGCAGTACTGATAATCCAGCTAGCCCCACCCATATAGAATTTCCTGACATTGAAAATGGAAAGCCTCCTAGCCATTGCAATAAAAACTGCAAAAGTAGTTGAGTGAGAAATGCAAGCAGAAGCGTTGATGTATCAAGTTTAAACATACTTGGCACAGCACGTCTTGTTGGAATGACCGCGAAGTCGGTCATAGTGACGACTGCTTGTGAAAGCGGATTACGAAAAGGTGCATTCGTTAGTTGTAAATAAAAACGCAATAAGAATGCAAGGCAGAGCAGGCCAAGTAGTGTGTTGAGTAAAAATCCGAATGCATTGATCAGCATAGTTAGTCCTTACCTAACATGTCGCCAAGTTCTTCAGAGCGTGAGGCAGCAGCTTTTGCTGCTTTAATGATGGATGATTTAACCCCTCCGCTTTCCATTGTTAAAATGGCTTGCTCAGTGGTGCCGCCTTTTGAGGTGACTTGGTCACGCAAAGTCGTAGGTGATTCGTGACTTTTTTCGGCTAATTTACTCGCGCCTATAAAAGTCTGCAAACTAAGTGCTTTTGCTTGATCTTCGTCTAGGCCGAGTTCTAGGGCTGCTTGTTGCATTGCTTCAATAAAATAAAATACATAGGCTGGGCCACTGCCTGAGATGGCGGTGACTGCGTCCATCTTGGCTTCTTCATCTAACCATAAAGTCTCACCGACGGCTTTTAATATGGTCTCAGCTTGAACATGTTGCGCTTGGGTTACCTCTGGCATGGCATAAAGCGCTGAGATTCCTAATTGAATTTGTGCTGGAGTGTTCGGCATGACCCGGATGATGGCTTGATAGCCGCCTAGCCAGCGAGCGATATCTCTAGCTCGAATTCCGGCAGCGATTGAGATCAGCAATTGATTCTGTAAAAGACTGCCTAAGAAAATAGATAAGTCGCGAAGTTGTTGTGGCTTTACCGCTAAAACGACGATGTCTGCCATCGCAACACTAGGCAATTGCTCCGTCACTGAAACGCCAAAGTCTATATTAAGTTGTGTGCGTTTCTTAGCATCGGGCTCAATCACGTTAATGTCGCCCATGAGATAGCCATTGCTTTGTAAGCCACCAATAAGCGCGCGAGCCATATTGCCGCCGCCAATAAAACAAATTTTTCCGATGGTGTGTTCAGTCATTTTTAACTTTCAGTTTTTCTTGAGGGATAGCTTAGTTTAATTTGAGTCTTCAGGTGTAATTTTTGCTGGGCGTGCGCCAAAAATGGCTGAGCCCACTCTTATTATGGTTGCGCCTTCTTCAATCGCAATTTGGTAATCACTCGACATTCCCATAGAGAGGGTATCGAGCGCGTAGCCTTGTTTGATTAAGTTTTTAAGCAACTCACGCATTTGTCTGAATTGAGCATGTTGCATGGCTGCATCTTGGGTAGGCTCGGGGATTGTCATTAATCCCCGTAAGGCTAGCCTGGGTAAAGCACTTACATCTTTAACTAGGTTAATAAGCTCACTAGGGGCAATGCCACTTTTTGATGCCTCGCCGCTGATATTCACTTGCAAACAGATTTGCAAAGGTAAACAGTCGCTTGGACGTGCATCATTTAATCGTTGCGCAATCTTGAGCCGATCTACGCCATGCACCCAGTTGAAGTGTTGGGCGATTAGCTGAGTTTTATTGCTTTGTATTGGGCCAATAAAATGCCATTCGATATTTAAATCTTGAAGTTCAGATTGTTTATTCAATGCTTCTTGGAGGTAATTCTCACCAAATTTTGATTGTCCAGCTTCATAAGCCTCCCGCAATTTTTGTGCTGGCTGCCCTTTGCTCACGGATAGGAGCGTTACCCCGCCACCTTGATTCACGACATGATGCGTGTCGCGTTTGGCAATGGCTTTTTCAATATCAGCTTGGATGGCTTGTAATTGTTGTTTGATTTCGATCATCATTGAAAGGATTATATCGGACTGCGCTGAGGAATTTCTGGATTTTTAGTGATTCTCTTTACAGGAGTTTATGTGAAATTACTTGCGTCCGTTTTTCTCTTTGTGGGACTATTACACATTAGGTTTCACATGTTGGCTTGAATGCGCATCGAGTCAATGGGGAAGCTGGCAAATAGGCGTTTTCATGTTTTCTGGTAGTAATAAAAAATTTATTGATCTAGTGGGTAGGAAGGCAAGTTCGAGTGCGGCTATTTTTTTGTCGTTGGGGCTTGTTGCTTGCGGGTCTATTCCACATCCTGATTTAAACGTTAAAACCCCTGCAGTGTGGCGCAATTCAGCTATTTCAACTTCCTCTATCGCTTCCAATGAAGCTTGGTGGACATCAATAAAAGACCCGATACTTAACGATGCGGTTGATCTGGCGATCACTAAAAATCTTAGTGTTGCTCAATCATATGAACGTTTGAATGCTGAACGGGCTTTAGAAAAAGCCACTATTGCCTCTCATAAGCCAAAAGTTGGTTTATATCTTGGTCCAAATAGCTCAGTCGCTTTTTCAAACTATCGTTCTTCCTCTGCTTTCTTATTTGGCTTTGACTTTAATTGGGAAGTGCCATATACCGCAAAGAAAGAAGGCGAGCGGAACATGGCGCAAGCTAACGTGGACATAGCTTCTGCAGGTATTGTTGCTGCAAAAACTAGTTTAATTGCTGAAGTTGTCCGTGTTTATGGGGAACTTCGTGCGGCCGATCAAAAAGTGCAATCAATCAAAAAAATTGTTGGTTATCAACAAGGCATTAATGAGATGTTTGAGCGTTCTATTGCTGCTGGAGCAGTTTCTCAGCAAGAGTTGATGGAGGTTCGCAATCAGTTGAGCGAAGTTGAGTCAGCACTCTCTGAAATGATTGCAATCCGCGAATCCGCCTTACAACGTTTAGATATGCTTTGTGGTTTGGATGCGCCCATGGAGCAGTGGTTAAATTTTAGTGACGCTCAATGGCAACTTGAGCTTGCTAAAATTCCGCCTTTTGCAGTGCCAGTTGAGGTTATTATGCAACGCCCTGATGTGCAGGCTGCGTTGGCTAAAGTAATGTATGCGGCAGGTGCAGTTGGGGTGGAGGAATCAGAGCTTTATCCTAAAATTAGTTTAGAAGGCGCAGTATTGTATTCTGGAACGATTATCCAAAAACAGGGTGCCAATAACCCTGAAGGATTAATAAAGTTTTTGGCGCCAAGCTTGCGCTTCCCACTTCTAGATTGGGGAATGTCTCGGGAGCAGACTAATGCCAGTGAGGCTGAGTTGCGTCGTACTATTTTAAATTATCGCGATACGGTCTTGCAGGCAATTGCCGAAACTGAAATTACCATTGCTAATTTTAATGCGATGGATGAGCGTATGGCGCGCACGATCGAAGAGTCTGCTAGTTTAGAAGGAGCGGCTAAACGATATAAAGAAGGCATGAGCGCGGGTTATTTGAGTCCATTGGAATCATTCCGTGGGCAAGCGAAATTGCAAGAGCGTAAATTGGTGCACGCAGATGAGCGGGCTGCTTGGCTAGCGGCATTTGCCGCGGCGAATAAAGCCCAAACCAATATGACAACGGAAAAATCGCGGGCGGTTGAAAAGCCGGCGGCATTAACCAAATAAAAATTAAGTAAAAACTGCTTGAGGTAAAAGCTTCATGAAAAGATTCACAATAAAACAATTGACCCTGGGTAGCCTAATGTTTGCGATTTCCGCACTCATTTTGTTTGTGCTGATTAAAGGGACGGCTAACACTGCTAATGCAGTTGACCAAAAAAATGGTCAGGCTATTTCAGTCACTGGGATAATAGCCCAAGAAGATACCGTTCAAAGACGGATGATTTTTTCTGGTCCTGTGGTTGGGCGTGATGAAGTGCCGATTTATAGCGAATTAACACAAGGTCGTATCGATAAGATTTTGGTTGAAGCGGGTGAGCGCGTAAAAATTGGCACTGTGCTTGCGACCATTGATGCATCAGCACTACGCATTCAAAAAGCGCAACAGCAAGCTACCCAACAAAAGGCAAGCGTAGCAATTAAACAACAAGAGAATGCTTTGGAAGAAGCCCAAGCGCAATATGCTCAAGCGCAAGCTGAACGTAAGCGTGCTGAAGTGGTGGCTGAGACTGGACTAATTTCAATAGAATTAAGAGACCAGCGTGTAATGGCTGAGCAATTGGCTAAAACTCGTGTTCAGGCCATGAAAAACAACCTTAGCATGGCGCAGGCGGACTTTAATTTGGCCAGTGCACAAGTCGCAGAGTCTGATTTACGTTTAAATCAAGCGGCGATTCGTTCGCCCATTTCTGGAATGGTAATTGAGCGCAAGGCTCGAACGGGCATGTCGCTTGCTCAGAATGTAGAACCTTTATTTAGCGTGTTACGTGATGATGATGTGGAGGTAGAACTAGAAGTTTCAGCGGATGATGCAACTCGCCTGAAGTTAGGGATGCCAGTTAGTATTCATCTGATGGGAGATATGTCAGAGGCTAAAGCACCTAAGACGAAAGCAGTAGATGCGGTGCTAAGTCGCGTGGATGCCTGGGCGCAAGCATGGAAAAATAAAGACGTGGATACGTATTTGAGCTTTTATGGTAATACGTTTGTGCCGGAGCAAAGAAACAGTAAATCGAATTGGATGGCACAGCGTCAAAAACGTTTAGCCTCAAAAGACGCGTTAGATGTTTCGCTTAGCCAAATTAACGTGCAAGTGAATGGGAACAATGCGATTGAGGAGTTTGTTCAGCATTACAGTGCAAATGGCAAAAAAGAGAATACTAATAAACGTCTTACCTTGATGCTGGATGGGGGTCAATGGGTGATTGTGCGAGAGCAGAGTATCGCGCACTTGGATGCGATGCAAGCAGAAAGGGCGTCTTCTTTATCTTCAAAAGAAAATGCAGGGCAATCAGCCAATATTTATACTGGAAAAGTCAGTCGTGCGGCAACGCAGATTAATCGTCAGAATCAAATCGCTAAAGTACGTGTGCGTTTTGATCAAACACCTCATTTGATTCTTGGTCAATTTGCGCGAGTTGCCGCAACAACGACCTCAAGAAATGGTATTTATTTACCTGACACAGCAGTGCGCTTCGACGGACTGGCGGCTTATGTATTTACTGCTCGAGATGGCCTAGCTAAACGTCAGCCAGTTAAAGTGGGTGAGCATATTGGTAATAAGCTAGAAATACTTGAAGGAGTCTCTGCTGGAATGGTGGTAATTGATACTGCGGCTTCGTTCTTGCGAGATGGCGAGCCTGTTCGAGTAAGCACAAGGCCCGTAAACTAATGGCTTTAGGCATTTCTTCATGGGCGATTAAACGGCCACTTGTCCCGATAGTGATTTTTTTCGGCTTGGTCGTTACTGGCCTGATGTCATTCTCACGATTGCCCGTGAATGGCATGCCCAATGTGAATATTCCTGTGGTCAATGTTTCAGTGTTTTTACCAGGGGCTTCACCCACTGAAATTGAATCTCAAATTACCTTACGTGTTGAAACGGCTTTGGCAGGTATCGGCAATATCAAACACATTACTTCCAGTGTGACGGATAGTGTATCGAGTACCAAAATTGAATTTCAATTAGGCACCGATATCAACCAAGCACTATCAAAGGTGCGCGACCAAATGATAGGCATTAAGCCTCTATTGCCGCGTGGTTCTGAAGAGCCGATGATACAAAGTATTGATGCGGATGTTGTGCCAATTTTGACTTACGCTGTGCAGGCACCTGAACGATCTATTGAGCAATCTACTCTGTTGGTTGATACCCAAATTAGTCGTGCTTTATTAGCAATAAAAGGCGTAGCTAAAGTACAACGTCAGGGTGGGGTTGGGCGTGAGATACGCATCGCTTTAGATCCTGTGAAACTGCAAAGCTATGGGGTTACAGCGGCTTCGATTAATGACCAATTACTCGCCTCAGTCCAAAATCTACCGGCAGGCAGGATTGATAGCGCAGGACAAGAAACGCTGATTCGGACATTGGGGGCCCCAGCAGATTTTGCTAGTTTGCAAAGTATGAATATTGCATTACCAGGCCAGCGTTTTGTGCGATTGGCTGATTTGGGGGATGTGATTGATACGACATCGGCGCAGCGTCAAATTGTTCGATTAGATGGTCGGCCTGTGGTTGGTTTTGCGGTCTATCGCTCAAACACGGCAAGTGAGGTTAGCGTTGAAAAAGACGTAAAAGTGATACTAAAAGAAATCCAAAGTGCGCAACCAGATATCAGCTTTACGGAAGCACAAACCCTAGTTGAGTTCACCCAAGATACTTATCACGCTGCCTTATGGTCATTTATTGAGGGGGCCTTGCTTGCGGCGTGCGTGGTGTTTGTCTTCTTCCGCAATTGGCGCGCGACCTGGATTACTGCCCTTGGCATTCCGCTTTCAGTCATTCCTACTTTCCTGATCATGCAATGGCTTGGCTTCTCACTAAATATGGTGAGTTTGCTGGCCTTGTCTCTCGTTTCTGGGGTGCTGGTGGACGATGCCATCGTTGAGATTGAAAACATCATGCGGCATTTACGCATGGGGAAATCAGCCTACCGCGCCGCGATGGACGCTGCAGATGAAATTGGCTTAGCTGTTGTAGCGACTACCGTGGTGATTGTTGCAGTCTTTGTGCCGGTGAGCTTTATGGGCGGTGTTGTTGGGCAATACTTTATTCAGTTTGGGTTAACTGTTGCGACAGCAACCATTTTCTCATTATTCGTTGCGCGGTTTATTACACCTGTATTGGCGGCCTATTTTCTAAAGCCTTTTGATGAAAAGCATGCGCCTTCATCATGGTTGGCTAATTATCGACGTTGGTTAGAACGTGCTTTAGCTCAGCCTAAAATCTCGCTATTAGTTGCGATTGGGATTATGGCGATTACGGTGTTAATTGCTTCAAGGTTGCCAACAGATTTCATGCCGTTCGAAGACAAATCACAATCGACCTTGCAAGTGGAGTTGCCGGCAGGATCGCGCATTGAAGAAACCGATCATGTTTTAAGCTTAATAACTGATGCATTAGGCAAAAAGCCAGAAGTGCAGTCGGTCTACACCTTAGCGGGCGGCGCAGATGTCGACACTGATGTTGATGGTGAAGTGCGTCGAGCTTCTGTGCTGATACGTCTTAAACCAAAGTCTCAGCGCGCGGTCGATGTAAAAACTTTTGAGCAAACGGTATTGCAAGATTTTTCTACGATTCCGAATGCCCGTATTTCAGTACTTAATGAAAACGGAAGCAAGGCCCTGACTTTTTCGCTTGCCAGTGCGAATTCTGATGATTTAGCGCAAACAGCAAGCGTGTTAGAAAGCCAAATGCGAGGCTTGAGTACGCTTAAAGAAGTTTCTTCTACGATTCCATTACCGCATTCTGAATATGTGATTACGCCAAGAACCGAGGATGCCGCGCGTTTTGGTGTGAATACGGATGTGATTGCTGAAACAGGTCGCGTCGCCACCCTGGGTGACTTGAATTCTAATTTGGCAAAAATCAGCCTAGATGGTCGTCAAATCCCATTGCGTGTTCAACTGAATGCGGTTGCTAAACAGGATGGCGCGATGATATCGCAATTACTTGTACCTAATAACGAAGGGCTCATGTTGCCAATTTCGGCAGTCGCTGATGTGAACTTTAGTGCGGGCCCCGCTAGCATTTTGCGCTATGACAGACAGCGTCAAATTACCTTAGAGGCCAATCTTAACCATGCAACTCTTGGCGAAGGGTTATATGCAGTTGAGCAATTACCAGCTTTAAAAAGCCTACCAAAAACCGTGAGGCGTTTTGATACAGGGGATGCTGAATTGCTCGGGGAAATGTTTGGTTCATTCTTAATGGCGATGCTGTTTGGTGCGATGGTGGTGCTAGGGGTGTTGGTGCTTTTATTCCGTGCTGTGCTTCAACCAGTGACCATTATGGTTGCACTTCCGCTCTCTATCTTTGGCGCATCTTTAGCCCTGTGGCTCACTGGCGAATCACTTTCATTACCATCAGTCATTGGTATATTGATGCTTTCTGGCATTGTCGGCAAAAATGGCATTTTGTTGGTGGATTGTATTATCGAAACCATCGCACTTGGAAAATCACGCCACGATGCGATTTTGGAAGCCGCGCAACAACGGGCTAAACCAATCGTGATGACGTCAATGGCGATGATCGCAGGCATGCTGCCATTGATATTGGGTTTTGGTGCTGGTAACGCTTTCCGTGAGCCGATGGCTGTAGCCGTGATAGGGGGTTTACTTGCCTCTACCGTGCTTAGTCTGTTATTAGTGCCTGTGGTGTTCGTGCTGATTGATGATTTGGAACAGTGGATGAAGCCTAAATTAAGCACTTTTCTGACTTTAGAAAAGTAGGTCCAACTAAATATAAGCAATAAAAAAGCGCATTCAAAGATGCGCTTTTTTATGGGTAATGCCTTATTTTATTTAGCCGTGAACTACATGCCCGTTCACCAGGGTATATCTTACTTTTCCTGCTAATTCCATTCCTAAAAATGGGGTGTTCTTCCCCTGACTGAGCAGTGCTTTCGGTTCTATTTTCCAATATTGTTTAGCGTCAAATACGCAAATATCTGCGCTTGCATTGATGCTTAAATCACCTGCGGCAATCCCTAAAATATTGGCAGGTGATTGGGTAATATGTTTTACCGCGTCGCTTAAGCTGAGTTTGTTATCATCAGCCCATTTGAGTGTGAGTGGTAGTAACAATTCTAAGCCTGTAGCGCCGGCTTCGGCTTCGGCAAATGGATAAAGTTTTGCGTCATCATCGACTGGTGTATGGTCTGAGCAGATTGCGTCAATTGTGCCATCTGCTAAGCCGTTACTGAGGGCAGTTTTGTCACGTTGGCTGCGCGCAGGTGGCTTAAGGTGGACATTGGCATCAAAGTACCCAATATCAAAATCGGTTAAGTGTAGGTGGTTAGCACTAACATCGCACGTGACTTTCTGGCCGGTTTTTTTCGCGGCACGGACCATGTCGACACCTTCGGCAGTGGAGAGTCGACATAGGTGCACATTCGCACCCGTTTCTTTGGCGATGCGTAAGATGCTGGCAATTGCTAGGGTTTCTGCAGCGGCAGGGATGCCTTTTAGGCCTAAGCGTGCGGCAACTTCACCGTCATGTGCCACACCATCTTTTGCTAAGTAAGGTTCCTCTGGGCGAAGCCATACGGTAAACCCAAAGGTGGCTGCGTATTGCATGGCACGCCATAAGACTTGGGTATCTTTGATTGCAATATCTGCTTGTGAGAAGCCAACACAGCCGGCCTCATTAAGTTCGCACATTTCGGTAATTTCAATGCCTGCTAATTGGTGGGTGAGTGCACCCAGTGGATAAACATGTGCTTGATTAAGCTGTTTTGCACGGTGTTTAAGCATTTCAACGAGTCCTGGCTCATCGAGCACAGGATCTGTGTCAGGAGGACAAGCTAGACTGGTAACGCCACCCGCAGCAGCTGCTTGCATTTCGCTTTCTAGCGTGGCTTTATGTTCAAAGCCGGGTTCGCGCAATCTTGCGGATAAATCTACCAAGCCTGGAATAACAACTAAGTTAGTTGCATCAATGGTTTGGTTGGCAGTAAAGCCTTCAGGCGACTTTCCTATGCCCGCAATTTTCCCTGCGGCGATATAGATGTCCTGCTTTGCATCAATGCCATTTTTTGGGTCAATTAAGTGGCCATTTTTAATGTGTATTTTCATGATTAATTTCCCGCCAAAATGCTCATTACGGCCATGCGCACGGCAATCCCGTAAGTAACCTGCGGCAAGATGACGGACTGCGTTCCATCAGCTACCGCACTATCAATCTCTACGCCTCGGTTCATTGGACCCGGGTGCATTACAATCGCATCTGGTTTTGCGAGGGCGAGTTTCTCAGAGGTCAGGCCGTAAGTTTTAAAATATTCTTGTGAGCTGGGCAACATTGCGCTCGTCATCCGTTCATTTTGAAGGCGGAGCATCATGATGACGTCTACATTTTTTAGGCCTTCGCGCATGTCATGGTAAACATGAACGCCTAGTTTTTCTACATCTTTAGGAAGTAGTGTCTTTGGAGCGATGACCCTTATTTCAGGGACCCCAAGTGTGGTGAGTGCATGGATTTCAGAGCGCGCAACTCTGGAGTGTAAAACATCACCGACAATAGCCACCCGTAAGTTGTGCATTTCTGGCTTATAGTGGCGAATAGTAAATACATCTAATAGGCCTTGAGTTGGGTGCGCGTGACGGCCATCCCCAGCATTAATTACATGAATATGCGGAGCAACATGCTTGGCGATCATATGTGCAGCGCCCGATTGTGCATGACGAACCACAAACATGTCTGCATGCATGGCGGTTAAGTTGTCGATGGTATCGAGGATGGTTTCACCCTTAGATTGTGAAGAAGTGCTGACATTCAATGTGATGACATCTGCTGAAAGTCTTTTAGCAGCAATTTCAAAGGTTGTACGCGTTCGGGTACTGTTTTCAAAGAATAAGTTACATACTGTTTTACCCCGAAGCAGAGGTACTTTTTTGACTTCGCGCTCTGCTACTCCAACGAATGATTCCGCCGTGTCTAAAATTTGATTGAGTATACTTTTAGGCAAGCCGTCGATTGAGAGGAGATGCTTGAGTTTGCCATCATTAGTGAGTTGTGGATTTTGCATTACTCGTTCTCTTCCAGCGTAAAGTAGAAAGTGCCATCTTGATGGCGCAATAATTGCAGATTTTTTGAAGCTTCTATTTCGGTATTGAATGCGCTGATTTGTGGTGCGATGGGTAATTCACGCCCACCGCGATTCACGAGAACTGCCAGCGTAATGCTTGCTGGACGACCATAGTCAAAGAGCTCATTCATTGCAGCTCGAATGGTCCGGCCGGTGTAGAAAACATCATCAATAAGTAGGATGTGTTTGTCTTGAACATCGAATGGAATTTGTGATGGTTTGGTTTCATTATGAAGGCCGCGTTGATTAAAATCATCACGATAAAATGAAACATCTAAGATGCCATTTTCAATGTCTTTGCCTAAGATAGGTAGCAGGCGTTCAGTCAACCAAGCGCCGCCACTATGGATTCCAACGATCGCAGTTTTTGCTGTAATCATGGGTTTAATTTGCTCTGTGAGCATTTCGAATAGGGCTTCTGGATTAGGTAGATTCATGATGATGCTTTTTGCTCATTTCATGTGTAATCGTATCAAAGTAAGATTGTAATATGACTTGCGCTGCTATTTGGTCCAAAATTGGTTTTTGTTGACGGCCTTTAATGCCAACTTCATTGAGAGACTGGCTTGCTTCAGCAGAACTGAGCCGCTCATCTATCATTACAACTGGCAGATTGAATCGACCATCAAGTCGGCGTGCAAATTTTT
This sequence comes from uncultured Methylophilaceae bacterium, assembly GCA_903953055.1. Taxonomy (GTDB): domain Bacteria; phylum Pseudomonadota; class Gammaproteobacteria; order Burkholderiales; family Methylophilaceae; genus Methylopumilus_A. Next base: position 11,491 of record CAJBIA010000012.1, on the reverse strand, counting down.
TGCTTAGCAGTGTAACTTCATGCTCTTCGCCCTCTAAGCTTAAGGGTAAGCCAACGACTAAAGTGCTAGGTTTCCATTCCTCAATGAGTTCAGCGATTTGATTAAATCTGTCATCGTTGGATTCGGCATTTAATGTGGTAAGAGGGTGGGCGATGCCGAGCATATGTTCCCCGGATGCAACCCCGATGCGTTTTAGGCCGAAATCAAAACCTAGTGCGGTGCCAGTGAAGGATAGTTGGATGGTTTTATCGTTATTGATGGCTTGAAGAACGTGCGCGTTAAGCATGTCCAGCCACCTCCGAAAGTCTACTAAAGTCTAATCCTAACAAACCCATTGCGGCGTTAAGTTTTTCAGAGTTTGGAGTATCAAAGATGACGGAATCTTTTGCCTCCACAGTCAACCAAGCATTTTTGCTAATTTCGTCTTCTAGTTGGCCTGGAGACCAGCCGGCAAAACCTAGCGTGATCAGTATTTTTTCTGGTCCGTTACCATTGGCAACAGCTTCTAATATATCTTTTGAAGTGGTCAGTGCGGTCTCACCGTTGACTGCGATGGTTGAATCCCAGTTGCCTGCAGGTTGGTGTAAGACAAAGCCACGTTCAATTTGAACTGGACCACCAAATTGTGCTGATTTTTGTGCTATTGGTAAATCTGAAATATTGAGATTGATTTGCTTGAAGAGGGCGTCTAGCTTCATATCGACTGGGTGATTGATGACGACGCCCATTGCCCCTGTATCATTATGCTCGCATATGTAGGTGACAGACTTTGCAAAATGTGGATCTGTCATTGCGGGCATTGCAATGAGAAAGTGTCCAGTAAGATTGACGTTTTCCACGCTTGCAATTATATCTTCAATGTTGAATCAAGTCGACTCTAAGTAACCTGTGACTTCAAGCCCAAATCCAGCCATGCTTGGCATTTTGCGCGGGGTTGCCATTAACTTCATTTTTCTTACCCCTAAATCCAGTAAGATTTGAGATCCGATCCCGTAATTTCTCAAATCTTGTTTTTGTCGAATGGGTTCATCTGCATGGGCAATGCGGCTAAGAAGGTCCTCACCATTTTCGTTTCGATTTAAGAGCACAATGACACCACATGTGGCTGATTGAATTTCTTTGATTGCTTTAAGGGTGTTCCATGAGTGGCTACTGCTGCTGCTGTCGAGTAAATCGAATACTGATAAAGGTTCGTGCACTCTCACCAATACCTCTTGGTCTTGACTTGGGTTTCCTTTTACTAGTGCTAAATGCGTTTCTTGCGCCATTCTGTCTGTGTAGGCAATTAAGCGCATCGTGCCATAGGGGGTTTCAATATTGCGTTCAGCTTTACGCTCAACTAAGCATTCATTTTCGCTACGATAGTGAATTAAATCAGCAATGGTACCAATTTTTAGTTGGTGTTGTTCGGCGAAGTCAATTAAATCTGGAAGGCGCGCCATGCTTCCATCGTCTTTTAGAATTTCACAAATGACTGAAGCAGGCTCTAATCCGGCAAGAGAAGCTAAGTCACAGCCTGCTTCAGTGTGGCCAGCACGGACGAGTACACCACCATTTTCTGCAGCAAGGGGAAAGACATGGCCTGGGCTGACGATGTCTTTTGCAGAAGCATGTTTTGCAACGGCAGCTTGAATAGTGTGTGCTCGGTCTGCGGCTGAAATGCCTGTTGTAACCCCTTCTGCCGCTTCAATTGATACGGTGAAGTTGGTGTGCATGCTCGAACCATTTTTATCGACCATGGAGGCCAATTTCAGCTGACGGCAGCGTTTTTCAGTAAGAGTTAAGCAAATGAGTCCGCGTCCATGTTTTGCCATGAAGTTGATGTGCTCTGGCGTGGCAAATTGTGCTGCAAGGACTAAATCACCTTCGTTTTCTCTATCTTCTTCATCCACCAAAATGACCATGCGTCCATTACGGATCTCGCTAATGATCTGTTCTGTTGGGCTTATTTTTAATGTGCTCATGTTGGCTTGCTTTCATTTCCCCACTGCGTCATACGTTCTACATAACGCGCAATGAGGTCCACTTCTAAATTGACGCGACTGCCAACCCCTAGGTGTTTGAGCGTGGTGTTTTCTAAAGTGTGAGGGATTAAGTTCATACTGAAGGTGTCTTTTTCGACACTGTTGACTGTGAGGCTAACACCATCAATAGCAATAGAGCCTTTAATGGCGATGTAGCGAGATAGCCCATGGGGTGCGCGAACGACTAATAACCAGCAATCGCCAACAGCTTCAAAACGCACGATTTGACCTACGCCATCAACGTGGCCGCTAACCAAATGCCCTCCCAGTCGATCTGAAAGTCGAAGTGCTTTTTCAAGATTCACTTCGCGCGCCGAATCTAAGCCAACGGTGCAGTTAAGAGTTTCTTTTGAAACATGCGCTTCAAAATGATGTTGGCCAGATGACACTGCAGTCAAACAAACGCCATTCACGGCAATGCTATCTCCAATTTGCACATCAGACATCTCTAATGCGCCTACATTTATCTGGAGTTTGATATCGTCGCCAGCTGCGGTAACGGTTTCGATTTTGCCAGTAGCTTGAATTATTCCTGTAAACATTCCGCAATTTTAACAGAATGATCGCTTAACCCTGCTAAAATTCTCATATTCAAACTATTGTTTTAAGCCTATTTTTCATGAGTTATACGCATAATAACCATCAGCGAATTCAAGTTCATATAGGCCTTATGTGGCTGATATTGATATCTGTTTCCTTATTCAGTCGATCTTTTTTGCCGATTGATGAAACGCGCTATGTGACTGTTGCCTGGAATATGTACCTCAATCATAACTTTTTAGTACCGTTTTTGAATGGTGAAACCTACAGTCATAAACCGCCACTGCTTTTCTGGTTAATGAATTTGGGCTGGGCGATATTTGGGGTGAATGACTGGTGGCCACGCTTATTTCCTTCTATTTTTGCGTTAGCTGCTGTGCTAATGACGCAAAATATTGCTTCACGTTTATGGCCAGAGCGTCCACAAATTGGCTATGTAGCTTCTTTGATTTTGCTAAGCAGTGGTATGTGGGCAGTGTTTACGACCGCCACGATGTTCGATATGGTCGTTGCTTTCTTTACCGTGTGGGGCGCTTTAGGACTTTTAATTGCATGGGAAGGGCGAATTGTAAAGGGTTGGACTTATGTGGCCCTGGCCATAGCTGGCGGCCTATTAGCAAAAGGCCCGACGATACTTTTACAGATTTTACCTTTAGCGCTATTAGCGCCATGGTGGATGCCTAGCGGAAATGGACGGCAGCATCTACGTCGTTGGTATTTGAGTCTTTTGTTGGCGGTCATTGTCGGGGCTTTAATTTTGTTGGCTTGGGCAATTCCTGCGGGCATTTATGGTGGGCCCAAATACCAGCATGAAATATTTTGGGGGCAAACCGCAGATCGTATGGTGAAGTCCTTTGCGCATCGCCGTCCGATTTATTGGTATTTGCCGATGTTGCCTATGATGCTATTCCCCTGGCTATTTGCTTTCCCTGTATGGCGTGCGTTTGCTAAATTAACAAATGCGATTAACGAACTTGGTGTGCGCTTTTGTTTGGCATGGTTTTTTCCAGTCTTGGTTGCGTTTAGTTTTATTAGCGGCAAACAACCTCATTATTTGCTCCCGATCATTCCAGCGTTTGCTTTACTTACCGCGCGAGGTTGGGATGCGTTGACTTCTGTTAGTTGGATTGAAAAAGCTTTGCCAGCGTTGATTGGTGTTGGTATCGGGGCCCTTTTATTAGGATTGCCTAGCTATAATCAACATCATTATTTAGCGTCATGGCTTGCAAATATTCCAGTTTGGCCTGGCGCGACCTTGATTATTGGTAGTGTATTTTTGATGCTCGGGATAGGCTCAGATAAAACCCAGTATGTGCAGCGAGTCTCTTTGCTAGGTTTGTTGGCCATTTGTATTTTGTATTTGGGGGTCATTCGGTCTGCTGGCGCAGCCTATGACATGCGTAATATCAGTCACTATTTGAAAGGCCTGCAAGACCAAAATATTCCTTTAGCCAATGTTGGTAAATATCACGGCCAATTTAATTTTGTTGGCAGACTGTTGAAGTCACCCGAAGAAGTGAATGAGGGGCAAATAGATGCTTGGTTTGTCCAGAACCCTGAAGGGCGTGTCTTGATGTATTTTGATAAAACTCGTCCATTGGGGAGTGTTGTGCCAGACTATCAACAGCCTTATCGTGCTTTAGTGGCTGGTGTTTTGACCGAGTCACAATGGCATGCATGGGCTAAACAGCCACATATCCCATTGTCACTTGAAGTAGATGCTAATGAATGAAGCCCCAAGAAAGACAAAAATGTCTGTGTTTAATCGTTTTAAATTAATGAAGCAATCTTTGCCTTTTGAACTGTTTGTTGGGATGCGATATACCCGGGCTAAAAGGCGCAATCATTTTATCTCCTTCATTTCGTTTACTAGCATGGTTGGGATAGGACTTGGAGTTGCTGCTTTGATCGTGGTGCTTTCAGTAATGAATGGGTTTCAAGAAGAGCTGCGGTCCCGTATTTTGGGAGTTGCCTCGCACTTGCAAATTACAGGTGCTAATAACCTTTTGTCTGATTGGTCAAAAATTTCATCCAAGGTACAAACCACTAAGCATGTGAGTGGAACGGCACCTTATATCATGGCGCAGGGAATGCTTTCAAATGGCCAGGCAGTTCAAGGGGCGATCGTGCGTGGTGTCCTGCCAAGCGATGAAGGTAAAGTTTCTGACTTGTCTCAACACATGAGAGCTGGACAGTTAACTGATCTGAAAGCCGGTGAATTTGGCATTGTCTTAGGGGCTGAGTTGGCGCAATCATTAGGCGTCATTTTAGGGGATAAAATTGTGCTGATGGCCCCGCAAGGCCAATTTACGCCAACAGGGGTTGTTCCCCGCATCAAACAGTTTACCGTGGTAGGTTTATTTCAAATTGGGATGTATGAATATGATGCTGGCTTAGCGCTTATTAATATTGATGATGCTGCTAAGCTTTACCGCATGGGCGACAATGTGTCAGGGGTCCGTTTGAAGTTAGATGATTTGTTTTTGGCGCCACAAATCTCTCGTGATTTGGCTGTTTCATTAAGTGGCGAAACGCAATCATTATTTTTAACCGACTGGACGCAAGAGCATGCGAATTTCTTTCGTGCAATTCAAATGGAAAAGCGGGTGATGTTTATTATATTGGCGCTGATTGTGGCGGTGGCAGCATTTAATATTGTTTCTACCCTGGTAATGGCGGTCACAGACAAGCGTGCAGACATTGCGATCATGCGTACTTTTGGGGCAAGTCCACTTAGCATTATGGGAATATTCATTGTGCAAGGGGCTTTAATCGGCATTGTTGGTACTGTAGCAGGTGCGTTTTTTGGGGTGCTAATTGCGCTTAATATTGGGGTGATCGTGCCATTTATTGAGCATATTTTCCATGTCCAGTTCTTGGCGAAAGATGTTATTACATTAGTGAACTACCCTCACACTTATTGTGGAGTGATGTATTGACCATTGTTGTGTTGTCATTTTTCTTAAGTTTAATTGCAACGCTTTATCCAAGCTGGAAAGCGTCCAAAATGAACCCAGCTGAGGCCTTACGCTATGACTAATTCCATTATTCAATCAAAAGGTCTTCAGAAGATATACGCTGGATTAGACGTAGCCGTGTTGAACGGTATCGATTTGGAAGTGAATGAGGGGGAACAAATTGCTATTGTTGGGACTTCTGGATCGGGTAAAAGTACACTCCTCCATTTGCTTGGCGGATTAGACGCGCCTTCCGCTGGCGAAGTGAGTGTTTTAGGTCAGTCACTTGCTTTAATGAATGAAACTATGCGCGGGGAACTGCGTAACCATGCATTGGGATTCGTGTATCAGTTTCATCACTTGTTGCCTGAGTTCACGGCCCTTGAAAATGTAGCGATGCCTTTATTGATTCGCAGAATGCCACGTGAAGAGGCTTTGGAGAATGCCTCTGAAATACTACAAAAAGTAGGGTTGTCGCATCGTATGTTGCATATGCCGGGAGAGCTTTCTGGCGGGGAGCGTCAACGCGCTGCAGTCGCCAGGGCTTTGGTAACAAACCCCAAATGCATTTTGGCTGATGAACCGACAGGTAATTTAGATCGACATACTGCGCATGCAGTTTTTGACTTGTTATTGGAAATTAATAAAACACAGCGGGTAGCGTTGGTGGTGGTGACGCATGATTTGGAGTTGTCTACTAAGCTTACGCGTCAATATAAGTTAGTAGATGGCAAATTGATGGCAATCTAGTTATCAAAGTGAAGGGCTGCTGGGCTTAAGTCTACTTGCTGAAAAACCAGTGACAAGCTAAAGTAGCATGACTTTAAATAATACTTGGCTGACATCCGTTATCTAAGTGCAAAATATTCAAGAACATTTTAGGAGTGTCGTGTGTTAGAAATCATTAAAGCTGCCGGATGGCCAATTTATCCACTTATTCTAGCTTCTATTGTCGCAATTGCTATCATTGTTGAACGTTTTTGGACTTTACGAAATGAAGTGATCGCGCCTTCTAATTTGTTGCCAGAAGTGAAAAAATGGCTTGCGCAGGGAGGGGTGACCAAAGAGACTTGTGAGAAGTTACAAGCCCATTCTTTGTTGGGTGAGATTTTTGCAAGCGCATTAAGTAACGCGTCTTCCTCTAGGGAAATCATCAAAGAGTCAATTGAAGAGTCTGGTCGTGCAGTAGCGCATAAACTAGAAAAGCATTTGTCCACTTTAGGAACCATTGCGACTGTGAGTCCGTTGCTTGGTTTGTTGGGAACAGTGATTGGGATGGTTGAATTGTTTGGCGCATTTAATGCTGCCGGGTCTGGTCATGATGTGGCGCAATTTGCGAAAGGGATCTCGGTGGCTTTATATAACACTGCGGGTGGTATTGTGGTTGCGGTTCCAGCAATGATTTCATACCGCTACTTCCGGGCTAAGGTCGATGGCTTGATCGTTGAAATGGAGCAACAAGCCATTAAGTTGGTTGAGATGATTCACGGCGAGCGCAAGTAACATGAATTTTCAACGTGGAAAAAAGCATGAAGATTTAGAAATGAATCTTGTGCCATTGATTGACGTATTGTTAGTGATCATTATTTTTCTGGTGGTCAGTTCGACTTTTGCTCGTATGAGCGAGTTGCAAATTAACTTACCGACAGCGCAAGCGAATACTCCAGAACAAAAACCTTTGATTGTCGATGTTGGCATTGATGCTAAAGGGCATTATGTCGTTGCTAAATCAGCCGTTTCCGAAGGAACGGTGAGCGCGCTTGGGGCTGCCTTGCGAAGGGCGGCAGGGGATGGCAAGGAGCCAACGATCATCATCAACGCGGATGCAAATACTACGCATCAGTCTGTGATTAATGTGATGGAAGCTGCTCGGCAAGTGGGTTATACCCATATTACTTTTGCCACCCAAACTGCAGGCAATCACTAAATATAAATTATATTCATGGTCCAATTAGGCCGATTGAAATCCACAAACGCCCCAATATTATTTGTCAAAATAAGCTTGGGGATGTTTTTTTAAGCATTAACTCTCATGGCCAAATCTAGTCGCTCCCAAATGCACCCTCATCATTACACCGCAAAGACCCTTTACTTGCGGATGTTGAAGTATGCGCTTCGCTATTGGAAAGTTTTTGCATTTAGCATCATTGCGCTCGTTTCCTTTTCGGCCACTAATACTGGCTTTCTCGCCACCATCAAGTTAGTTACTGACGCCGGTTTCGTTAAACACGACTCGAGAATGCTACATTTACTTCCATTTATGTTATTTGGTTTGTTAGTGTTGCGCGCCTTTGCTGGTTTTGCATCTACTTTTGCGATGCGTTGGGTCGCAAGGCGCGTGGTAGAAGACTTGCGCGTTGAGGCCTTTGCAAAACTCATGACATTGCCGGTCAGCTTTTTCGACGCAAGCACTTCTGGAGCAATTACTTCTAAACTCACTTATGACACCGAGCAAATGTCGAGTGCCGCGACAACAGCAGCTGTGAGTTCTGTCCGTGATAGCTTGACCATTTTAGGCATGGTTGCTTATATGATTTATTTGGACTGGCGTTTAACGTTAATTTTTGTGTTAACCGCTCCGCTGATGGTGCTCTATTTGCAAAAAATGACCCCTAAGCTTAGAGAGGCAGGTAAGACTGTTCAGGGGTCAATGGGGGATATGACACAAGTTGCTGAAGAAGCTGCTGCAGGGCAGCGGATGGTCAAGATTTTTGCAGGGGCGGGGTATGAGCAAAAAAGATTTTCAGCAGCGGTAGCCAAGAATCGACATATGCAAATTCGCTTGTCCCGCATCTCTGGCTTTAATAGTATGGTTGTGGAGATATTAGCCGCCTTTTCTTTAGGCGCTGTCGTCTACTATTCGGTAGGTAAATTTACCGCTGGTGAATTTGCAGCATTTATTGGTGCCCTATTGATGTTGATTCCACCCATTAAGAGCCTAACTAAAATGAATGAGACTGTTCAAGTTGGCTTAGCAGCAGCGCAAAGTGTATTTGGTTTAATTGATATTGAGTCAGAAAGGGATGACGGCAAACATCAAATATCACGCGCAAGAGGGGAGATTGAATTTAAAGGGGTTGGCTTGCGCTATGAGAACGCTAAAAGTAATGCACTTAACCAACTCAGTTTTACTATCAGGCCGGGTGAAAAATTAGCCTTGGTTGGCCGCTCAGGAGGTGGCAAGAGTACGATGATCAATCTATTCCCACGCTTTTATGAGAATCAGGAAGGTCTCGTATTATTGGATGGAATTGATATTCGCGCCATGAAGCTTGCTAATTTGCGCGATCAATTTGCTTTGGTGAGTCAGGATGTCGTGCTGTTCAATGACACCGTTTTTAATAATATTGCTTATGGCGCGCTTCGAAATACGAGTGAAGAAAAAGTAATCGCTGCAGCGAAGGCTGCACATGCTTGGGAATTTATTCAGGACCTGCCTCTGGGTCTCCAAAGTGAGATTGGTGACAGGGGAGTCAGGCTTTCTGGCGGGCAACGTCAGCGTTTGGCGATTGCGCGAGCTATCTTGAAGGATGCGCCTATTTTGTTGTTAGATGAGGCGACGTCTGCTTTGGATACAGAGTCTGAGCAGCATGTTCAAGCAGCTTTGGATAGTTTAATGAAGAATCGAACCAGTATAGTGATTGCACATCGTTTATCTACCATAGAAAATGCAGATCGTATTTTTGTGATGGAGCATGGCGAAATTGTTGAAAGTGGAACCCATCAAGAATTAATTCAACTCGGCGGTCATTATGCCAAGCTCTATCAGAAGCAGTTCCATTAAATAACTCAAGGTATGTCAATGGCTGATTGGCTACAAAAAAAATGGACAGGCTATTCGGTTTGGCATGTGGTTCTTTTGCCGTTATCTTTGATTTTCTTTTTATTGGTTATCTTAAGAAAATTTCTTTTTAAAGTGGGTCTTCTCAGGCGTTATCAATTGCCTATCCCGGTGATTGTGATTGGTAATATTACGGTTGGCGGCACTGGTAAAACGCCGTTGGTTGTATGGCTATCAAAGGCTCTAAGTCAATCTGGTTTTAAGCCAGGAATTGTCAGTCGCGGTTACGGCGGGGACCATCAAGGCCCGATAGCAGTGCTTCAGGATAGCTTGCCACAAGAAGTTGGTGATGAGCCGATATTGATTGCTTCGCGAACAGCATGTCCCATTTTTGTTGGCGTTGATCGTGTGGGCGCAGCCATGGCTTTATTAAAAGCCCATCCTGAAGTCGATGTCCTGATTAGTGACGATGGTTTGCAACATCATCGGTTAGGTCGCGACATTGAAATTGTGGTGGTAGATGGTCAGCGCGGTTTTGGTAATGCTTTGTTATTGCCAGCAGGCCCATTAAGAGAGGGCGTTAATCGACTCAATTCAGTTGACGCTGTGGTGGTCACTGGCGCTGAACATGTAGCTTCATTACATCAAAAGATTTTGCCGCCTATTTTTTCTATGCAGTTATTGGGCGATCGTTTTGTTTCTTTAAATGACGCTGAAGTTGTCCAGTCAGCAGAGTTTTTTAAGGGTAAGGCTCTGGTAGCGCTGGCAGGGATTGGCAATCCAAGCCGTTTTTTTGAAACGCTAGCGCATTTGGGTTTGGTTTTTGAAAGTCAAAGTTTTCCTGATCACCACATGTTTACGACTCAAGATTTGAATTCCTTTTCGGGCAAGACGATTTTAATGACAGAAAAAGATGCTGTGAAATGTGTGGGATTTGCTAAGGATATTCCGCAGTTTGATATTTGGGTATTGCCGGTCAGTGCTATGATAGAAGCTGATTTGACTGGATTAATATTGCAAAAATTAGCCCAGTGCTCGGTTCGAAAGTAGAAAAGGAAATTTATGGATCACAAATTACTCGATATTTTAGTCTGTCCAGTTTGTAAGAGTGGGCTGCACTACCGTAAGGCTGAGCAAGAGTTAGTGTGTAAGCCTTGCCGTTTGGCATTTCAGATTAAGGATGATATTCCTGTAATGCTTGAAGACGAGGCGAGGAAGTTGTCTGATACTGAAGAGGTTTGAGTTAAGACGCATATGAAATTTAAAGTCGTTATTCCTGCTCGGCATGCAAGTAGCCGTTTGCCAGCCAAGCCTTTACTAGACATTGGTGGCAAGCCGATGGTCGTCCGCGTTGCAGAAAGAGCGTTGGCGAGCGGAGCAGAAGAGGTGATTGTTGCGACAGATCACCTGGACATTCTCAATGCCGTGCAAGCGTTTGGTATTAGTGGGCTCATGACCCGCGAGGATCATACATCCGGCACGGATAGACTTTCTGAAGTGGCTGCGCATTTCGGTTGGCAGGATGAGGTTGTGGTAGTAAATGTACAAGGGGATGAGCCTTTAATTGATCCGGCACTGATTCAATCTGTTGCGGTAAACTTAACGACGCATACTCAAGCGGCGATTGCTACGGTATGTCACGCAATCCATGATAAAGAAACCATGCTGAATCCCAATGTGGTGAAAGTAGTGCTCGATCAGGAAGGGTATGCGATGTATTTTAGTCGTGCGCCGATTCCGTACCCTCGGGATGCTTTTGCACAATCATTGGCCTTGCCGAAGGATATGGAAGTCTATCGACATGTGGGCATTTATGCCTATCGTGCAAAGTTTCTCCATGCCTACACAAAGTTAGCGCCGACAGCGGTTGAACAGTATGAAGCCTTAGAACAATTAAGGGCGCTCTGGCACGGGTATAAAATTAGCGTAGCGATCACCCAGGTTGCGCCTGCTTCAGGCGTTGATACTGCTGAAGATTTGGCACTTGTTCGTCAGATTATTGCCGCCCAAGATTAGCCGTCGTTCTACTAAATAATCCCCATATCACCTTGACATGCAGGCTTAAAGCTTGCTATAGTCTCACCTCTCGACGGCACCAATGTCGAATCGGACGCGGGGTGGAGCAGTCTGGCAGCTCGTCGGGCTCATAACCCGAAGGTCGTAGGTTCAAATCCTGCCCCCGCAACCAG
>CAJBIA010000011.1 GCA_903953055.1 uncultured Methylophilaceae bacterium | reverse complement strand
GCTTGTCGCTAGAGCCATTGCAAATTGTCGCATTCCTACCATCAGCGGTGTTGGTCATGAAACTGACTTTACCATTTGTGATTTTGTTGCAGACACTCGCGCAGCTACGCCAACCGCGGCAGCTGAACTTGCATCACCGTCTCGTGAATCGCTGTTTAATAAACTGACGCAGTTAAGCTTTCAGCTCAATAAAACTAGCCAGGATAACCTTAGGCAGCGCGCACAAATGCTCGATTACTTAGCGCGCCGACTAGTGTCACCTGGGCAGCAAATTGCTCAACAAAAACAGCAACTGGCGCAGCTTGCTCATAGGCTAGGCTTGAATATCAAGCAACAATTGCAACGACAACAAAATAATCTAAATCAAATCGAACAAAACTTACATCATCTGAACCCCCAAGGTGTTCTGAGTAGAGGCTATGCATTTGCTCAAACAAAGGATGGAAAAATCATTAACAGCAGCGCTCAAATCAAAGCGGGCGAGACGATTAATCTGACTTTTGGGGTGGGCGAAGTAGAAGCCGTTGTCTCAAAAACCTCATAAGCACGATGAAGCCAATAGACTTTTATCATTCTGCTATTGGTTTAGCTCTTAAGTTGATTGATAATACCGTTTTGTCTTCAAGCTGATTTTTAATGTCATCCACCTCTGGCAATAAAACCAAACTTTCTTCCCTAACCCTGGCCGCACTTGGCGTTGTGTTTGGAGATATCGGCACTAGCCCACTTTATACAATCCATGAAATATTTGCCGCAGGCAAACACCCTGTATCGCTTAATGAAGCAAATATTCTTGGCATATTATCTTTAATCGCTTGGTCATTGATCATGGTGGTTTCATTAAAATATGTCGCTTTTATTATGCGCGCTGACAACCGAGGCGAAGGTGGCATCATGGCGTTATTGGCACTTGCAATTAGAAAAACAGGAGACAACTTAAAAGAACAACACGGCATTATGTTATTAGGTATTTTGGGGGCATGTATGTTTTATGCAGATGGCATTATCACCCCTGCCATTTCTGTACTATCAGCAGTAGAGGGGATGGAAATTGCAACTCCCGCCCTTCATCCCTTAATTATTCCTTTCACACTAATTGTACTTTTTGGTTTATTTTGGGCGCAAAGCAAGGGTACTGCAATCGTTGGTGCCTTTTTTGGTCCAATTATGCTGGTATGGTTTGCCGTACTTGGAACACTTGGCTTAAACAGCATCCTCCACAATCCAGCCATTTTATATGCTCTAAATCCAATATACGGCATCCGTTTCTTCCAACTTGACCCGTGGCTTGGATTTGTGGCGTTAGGCTCTGTTGTTTTGTGTGTAACTGGTGCAGAAGCACTTTATGCAGACATGGGCCATTTTGGGCGCGCTCCAGTAAGGCTTGGTTGGACTGTACTTGTTTTGCCAGCGTTAATCATGAATTATTTTGGACAAGGCGCTCTATTATTAAGCGATCATGAGGCAATAAAAAACCCGTTCTATTTACTTGCGCCTGATTGGATGCTATTCCCTATGATTATTTTAGCCACTATTGCTACGGTGATTGCATCTCAAGCAGTTATTACCGGCGCTTACTCAATTTCACGACAAGCTTTACAACTTGGCTATCTTCCACGCATGCACGTAGAGCACACTTCAGAAAGTCAAGAAGGTCAAATCTATATGCCACGGATCAATTGGGGGTTGATGTTAGCCGTTATGGCCCTTGTTATTGGATTCAAATCTTCTGGTAATTTAGCCGCAGCTTACGGCATTGCAGTGACTGGCAACATGGTGATTACATCCATACTCGCAGGCTTTGTTTTTTACAAAATTTGGGGTTGGGATAAATATCTGACTGGCTTTTTAATTCTTATTTTCTTATCAGTAGACATCGCATTCTTTGGCGCTACACTACTTAAAATACCTGATGGTGGTTGGGTACCATTAATTATTGGCATATTAATTTACACACTCATGATTACTTGGAAAACTGGGCGCTCATTGCTATATAAGCATTTAAAAAATGACGCAATGGAGCTTAACCCCTTTATAGAAGCAATCGGACAACATCCACCAGCACGGGTGCCTGGCACTGCATTATTTTTGACCCCAAATCCTGATGGTGTTCCTCATGCAATGCTTCACAACCTAAAACACAACAAGGTATTACATGAGAAGGTCGTTGTATTAACTGTGAAATTCTCAGACTTTCCTCACGTACCAAATAATGAACTAGTATCTGTAGAGAGATTACCACATGAGTTCTATAGAGTAACAGTCAACTATGGCTTTAAAGATCAACCAGACTTACCACGAGATTTAGAATTGTGCGCTGCTCAAGGTCTAAAACTCGATGCTATGGATACTTCATTCTTTGTCGGTAAAGAAATTCTGATTGCCTGCGAAAGTCCAGACATGGCCACTTGGCGCAAGAAAATATTTATTGGGCTCTTTAGGTCCGCAGAAACTATTACCAATCAATTCAAATTACCTCCAAACCGCGTGGTCGAGCTTGGCTCGCAAGTAAGCTTCTAAATTTCTTAATTTAACGACTAATAAAATGATTAGAACTAATATCTTTGTAATATCCTCATTGCTAGCTTTATCCTCATTGCTTAATGGGTGCGCAACCACCACCAATTCTGGAGCAGTGGGTGTTGAACGAAAGCAATTCATGATGCTTTCTGAGAAGCAGGTAGAAAGCATGTCCCTGCAAAGCTACAATCAAACAATCAAGACAGCAAATGATAAAAAAACACTTAACACTGACTCAGTGTTAGTTGAGCGCATTCGAGGCATTTCTAATCGATTAATTGCTCAAACCAACGCATTTAGGCCTGATGCGAAAAATTGGAAATGGGAAGTCAATGTAGAAAAGAATGACCAGGTGAATGCTTATTGCATGCCGGGCGGTAAGATCATGGTTTATTCTGGACTGGTTGATAAACTAAAAGCAACCGATGATGAACTCGCTGCAGTTATTGGGCATGAAATTAGCCATGCGCTTAGAGAACATGGGCGAGAACGTATGTCACTTGCCTATGCGGAAAAAGGTGGTTTAGCATTATTAGCTGCAGTTCTTGGATCCACAAAAAATACACAAACTGGCGCAGCCTTAGGTGCAGCAACCCTAGGGACTCAATTATTCTTTGCGCTGCCCAATTCACGCACACAAGAAACCGAAGCCGATCGAATGGGATTAGAGTTAGCAGCACGCGCAGGCTTCAATCCAAATGCTGCGATTAGCTTGTGGACAAAAATGGCACAAAGTGGAGGCAAAAAACCTGCTGAGTTTTTGAGTGACCACCCCTCTGACAAAACCCGCATCGACGACCTTTCTAACTTAATTCCAACTGTAATGCCACTTTACGAACAAGCAAAAGTCGTCAAATAAACGTATTACCTGCTGGAATCAGGTAAAATCTCGCACTTATTTTACCTTTACTATTTTTAGACTATCGGAATTATTCATGAGCCAATTGCAAAACATCATTGAAGACGCTTTTGAGCGTCGCGCCGACATCAATCCAAGCAATGCCTCTGAAGAACTAAAAGACGCTATTGCTAGCGTTTTAAGTGACTTAGACGCAGGAAAATTACGTGTGGCATCTCGCAAAGGTGATAGCCAGGAATGGGAAACACACCAATGGTTAAAGAAAGCCGTATTGCTTTCATTTCGTCTTCAAGACAATGTATTAATGGATGGTGGCTGCACGCAATATTTCGATAAAGTTCCTCCAAAGTTTGCAAACTACACTGAAGAAGACTTCAAGGCTGGTGGCTTTCGTGTGGTCCCTAATGCTATCGTTCGTCGTGGTTCATTCATCGGCAAAAACGCAGTATTGATGCCTTCATACGTTAATATCGGTGCTTATGTTGGCGAAGGAACAATGGTCGACACATGGGCTACCGTTGGCTCTTGTGCTCAAATCGGTAAAAACGTACATTTGTCAGGCGGCGTAGGGATTGGCGGCGTATTAGAGCCTGTGCAAGCTGGCCCAACCATAATTGGCGACAACTGCTTTGTCGGTGCACGTTCAGAGGTGGTTGAAGGTGTTGTAGTTGAAGATAACTGCGTCATCTCAATGGGAGTTTATATCGGACAATCAACAAAAATCTACGACCGAGAAACTGGTTCCGTGACTTATGGAAGAGTACCAAAAGGCTCTGTTGTGGTTTCAGGCAACCTTCCTTCTAAAGATGGTAGTTACAGCCTTTACTGCGCTGTAATTGTGAAAAAAGTAGATGAGAAAACTTTAGGTAAAGTTGGCATTAACGAGTTGTTACGGGGTATTTAACACACGTAAAGTTTATCAAAATAGCCCATACGTGGGCTATTTTGCATTGGGGCAATACTTTTTAGCATATTGCACAATGCGCTGTTAAAATATCTATCATGAAAATTTATGGGATACCAAACTGCAACACCGTCAAACGAGCCCGCACCTGGCTTGAAGAAAACGGCATTGCTTATGAATTCCATGATTTCAAAAAATTAGGTTTAGACGAAAATACGATTAAGCAATGGCTTACGCAAAAACCTTGGGATACATTGATCAATCGAGGTGGCATGACCTGGCGTAATTTAAGTGACGCTGAAAAAGCCGTCGTGACGGACAATACAACTGCCACACAATTGATGATATCCAAGACCTCGGTGATTAAGCGTCCGATTTTAGTCCAAAATAACATCCTACTCGCTTTAGGATTTGACGAAGCTACCTACCAACAACTATTTAAACAGTAAAAGTTACTCCTATGAGCAAAACACTAGATTTAGCTAAAGACTTAATTTCAAGAAAATCTAATACCCCTTTAGATGCTGGATGCCAAGACTTAATGATTAGCCATCTAGAGCCACTCGGCTTCAAAGTTGAGCGCATGCGCTTTGGTGATGTCGATAACTTTTATGCACGTCGCGGGACGACTAGTCCATTGCTTGTATTTGCAGGTCATACTGATGTTGTTCCTACTGGCCCTGTAGATAAATGGCACACCCCTCCTTTTGAGCCAACGATTAAAGACGGCATGCTATATGGTCGCGGGGCGGCAGATATGAAAACTTCTTGCGCCGCCTTTATCACCGCTATTGAAGAATTTATTGTAGAACATCCAGATCATCAAGGTTCAATCGGCTTACTCATTACTTCTGACGAAGAAGGGGTGGCAATTAATGGCACAGTGAAGGTCGTTGAGGCACTCAAGGCAAGAGGTGAGCACTTTGATTACTGCATCGTTGGTGAACCTACATCCAACAAAGTGGTGGGTGACATGATTAAAAATGGTCGCCGCGGCTCGCTTTCAGGCAAGCTTGTCGTTAAAGGGGTGCAAGGTCATATCGCTTATCCACACCTCGTTAAAAACCCAATCCATATGGTGGCACCAGCGATTAAAGACATGGTAGATACTGTATGGGACAACGGGAACGAATATTTTCCGCCAACTTCATGGCAAATCTCTAATATGAACGGTGGCACCGGCGCTACCAATGTGGTCCCTGGCGAAGTTGATATTTTATTTAACTTCCGGTTCTCAACCGCCAGCACTGAACAGAATCTTAAAGAGCGTGTTTATGCCATTTTAGATAAACACGAACTGAATTACGATTTGGATTGGGAATACTCCCCACCTTACATCACGCCGAGAGGTAATTTGGTTGAGGCTATTTCTAAAGCTATTAAACAAAATTATGGAGTAAGACCAAAGCTGTCAACTACTGGCGACAAATCAGATGGACGTATTAT
>CAJBIA010000010.1 GCA_903953055.1 uncultured Methylophilaceae bacterium | reverse complement strand
GAGGAGTTAAGGAGTTCAACAATGATCACCAAGAAGACGCAGGCAATCATCACGGCACGCTCCATACCCGTATGGCCTAGATACACTGCCAAAGGAATCAAGATGAACGCTAGACGAAGCTCCTGTCTAAAAGCATCTTCATTTTTATAGGCTGCGGACAAGCCTTCCATAGAATAGCCAAACGCATTCATGAGTCTACGCAACCCCGTTTTACCCTTAAATGGACTTTCCATAACTTCCTCAAAATTTAATTAAAACGCGGGGTGCAGTATAGCAAACAAGTCAGGACTATATCGATTGTCATCAATCCATCATCAAATCTTCATACTACTTTAACGTCAACCCCTCAAATTACATACTCATGAAAAAGCATTTATATAAGCTCTGTTGGATTCTTCCAATCATTTTATATACTAGCGACGCAAACGCTTGGGGGCTTGTCACCCACCTCTACTTTGCACATTCTTTACTCTGGGCAATGCCTGCTCTTGATCCAAGACTCAGAAAAGCCGTCGAAAATTTTCCAGATTTAGTCATGGCCGGTGCATGTTTGCCAGATTTGGCCATTGTATCTAAGCACTTCAAAAGTACCCACCATTGGCAACATGCCCATAACCTATTAGATCGGGCTGAAACTGAAGAAGAATTAGCGATTGCCATTGGTTATGCCAGTCATTTATATGTGGATGTGATTGCACACAACCACTTTGTTCCAGCACATGAAGAAATGTGGACAGAGAATGGCATGGTCGCGCACATCGCCTCAGAGTGGGCAATGGATGCCCACCTAGAACCACTCCTTCATACTTCGCCAAGTAAGCTGATCAATAAGCACTTACGTATACTCACAACCTTCGTCACTGAAGAGTTTTCATGTACCTTTGAGCAAAGCAAGCTAGCCCTAAAACGCTTAAGTTTTTGGGATAGAGCGCTACGCGCTGCCAAGATACCTCACCTCATTTATATCAGCATTAAAGTCGCAGATAGAAGAGTATTCAAACACTTCGTGTACTACATTTCGAAAACACAAACTGCCATTTCAGATATTGGGATTGTATTAAGCGGTGAGAAGCCAGCATGGAAGGCTGAATTGCTGCATTTGAATGAAAGCCAACTTAGCGCGTGGCGCCTTGCCTGTTTAGGTGATTTGGCCCTGCTTCATCCAGCGCCAATCAGTTACTTCGTTCCCAACAACTAGCGTTTATAAAAAGATAAACAAGCTAGCAATAAGACCACCAATCGTAGCCCCAGCTAACACGTCTGTAGGATAGTGTAATCCAAGAACCACTCGTGACATCCCAACTAAGATGGTGAATGGTAGAAGTAATGCAGCGAGCTGTGGATAATAAAACAGTCCCACCGTACAAAATGCAACTGCGTGCAGTGTATGCCCAGAAGGAAAACTAAATCGGTCTAGTGGACGTCCTGTTAACCAGATATCTTGATGTATCTCATAGGGACGTGGTCTGAGAGTTTTACCTTTGATCCATTTATATAAAAGCGTACCGCTTAATCCTGCACAGGCCATATTAAGAACTGGAATAATGGATGACTCGCCTTGGGTAAGTAAAATAGCTAACATCAGGGTATACCAAAAGACGCCATCGCCTAGGCGACTGATCAATCGAAAGAATATGCGTATCGCACGGTAATGACTGGCCTTGTTAACGCTAATGCAAAGCGCGCTATCCCAGGCCAAGAATCGATTTCGATACAAAGCTAATCTATAAGGCACAAAAACTCCCAAGCTTTTTCATGCGCTTATATTGACAAGCATATATGACAATTTAATGAAGATTGAGCAATAAAATGAAAAAACCCCAGTCAAATTAACTGGGGTTTTGTATAAAGAGTCTGGCGGTGACCTACTTTCGCATGCGAAGAGCATACTATCATTGGCGCAGAATCGTTTCACGGCCCTGTTCGAGATGGGAAGGGGTGGGTCCAATTCGCTAT
>CAJBIA010000009.1 GCA_903953055.1 uncultured Methylophilaceae bacterium | reverse complement strand
GTGACTCGGACACTGGTACGCATAACTTTCGGGTCACATATATCTCAGTCAAAATTGCAGAGGAGCTATCTTTAGATCGTGCTGCTATTCAACGTATCATCCTTGGCTCTTTTCTTCATGATATTGGCAAAGTATCTATTTCAGATTCAATCCTCCTTAAAAAGGGTGGGTTAAATCAAGACGAGCGCCGAAATATGCAAGCCCACGTTGAATATGGCACGAAGATTATTGGTGATCTTGGTTGGCTTAGGGATGCCAATGTCATTGTTGCAAATCACCATGAAAAATGGGATGGCAGTGGTTATCCGAAGGGTCTTAGAGAAGATCAAATTCCGCTAGAAGCTAGAATATTTGCTATTGCAGATGTGTTTGATGCCTTGTGTTCTAAACGACCCTATAAAGAACCCTTGAATTACAAGGAGGCGATGCAAATCGTCGATCAAGATACCGGCACACATTTTGATCCAAAGGTGATAAATGCATTCAAGCTGATTTCACATGAAATTTATAATTTTATTTCATCTTTATCAGAGACTGACGGGAAAGTTATCCTCGATAAGTTAATTGAAAAGTATTTTGAATAGTCGTTTAAATTGATAGGTTCATGTTTTAGTGAAACACTATTTTTTGATTGATTCAAGGCTCAGCCCGTAAAAAGGCCTGAGCTTTTTTGTTTGTCCGAGAGAAATCCATCAAGTTTATTCTTGATCCTCAAATGTTGTGGATCAAAATTTTTTGGAATTTAAACAATTAATAACATCGGCAGAACTTAAAGTGCATCTTGGATGCCCTATGGATGATATTTAATTGGTATTCATCATGCATTTTGAAGCGCTTAAAGCGATCAGTGAAAAGTTGACGATTTATTACGATGGCGATTGTCCATTATGTCTTGCGGAAATTCATTTTTTGGCACATCACAATCATAGGAGTTTATTGGGTTTTGTTAATTTGCATGAACTCGATGACGGTCAAGGAATTGACTGTCATTTGGCGATGAAAACAATTCATGCTCGACTTGGGGGAAGTTTGATAACTGGGCCGCGTGTTTTTCAAGAAGCTTATAAAAGAACAGATCTTAAGCTGATCAATTATCTTTTCTCTTTCACTTGGTTTAGATTTCTCTATGCAAAACTTTATGTGGTCTTTGCTAAATATCGTCATCAAATTTCTAAAGTAATCGGGCCTTTTTTGCTTTATTTGTCTAAAAAGATCTATTTGAAATAACAAACACTGCCCATTAAGCATAAGCTGAATAAGAAAATGATAGAAAAAAGATTAGTTTTAGTTCTTGGCGACCAGCTTGATATCAATAGCTCACTGTTGATTGGTTTTGATCCAAGCACTTCTGAAGTGCTGATGGTTGAGTCTCAACATGAATCCGATTATGTTTGGTCGCATAAAGCGAAGATCGCCTTTTTTTTATCGGCAATGCGCCACTTTGCAGAAGAGTTAAGGCGTCGAGATATTCCTCTGACTTACATTAAAGAGTCTAATTTAAGTATAGAACAAGCTATTAGGCTTCAAATTCAAGAAAAATGCATTACTCACCTAGTATGTGTTGAGCCTGGTGAATGGCGACTGAAGAAAGCTTTGGAAGCTTTAGCCTCTGATTTAAATGTGAAATTAATCGTGCACGAAGATACGCATTTTTATTGCACAATCAATGAGTTTCAACAATGGGCGGCTGATAAAAAAGAGTTGAGACTTGAATATTTTTATCGCTATATGCGAAAAAAACATCATATTTTGATCGATCAGGCATCCCAGCCTGAAGGCGGAGCATGGAATTATGATGATCAAAATAGACGCGCCTATTCTAAAAATGGTCCTGGACTCATTAATGATCCACTAAAGTTCGAACCGGACGATATTACGCGAGAAGTTTTTGATTTTGTTGAGCAGCAATATCCTAGTCACCCTGGATCTCTTGAACAATTTTCTTGGCCGGTCACCAGAGGCCAAGCCTTAATGGCACTAGACCATTTTGTGAATCATCGTTTAGAAAGTTTTGGGACTTATCAAGATGCGATGTGGAAGGAAACCCCATTCGGTTGGCATTCACTTCTCTCTGCAGCCTTGAATCTTAAATTACTTAACCCTCGAGAGGTCATTGAGCAGGTTTTAGATGTCTATCAGCATGGGAGCGTCACTCTAGCAACTGTTGAAGGGTTCATTCGACAAATTTTAGGGTGGAGAGAATTTGTAAGAGGCGTCTATTACCTCGATATGCCCAATATGAAAAAGGCTAATCATTATGATCATCAACAGCCTCTGCCTAAATGGTATTGGACTGGTCAGACCCAGATGAACTGTATGAAAGATGCCGTTGGTCAAACGCTTAAGTACGGCTACGCCCATCACATTCAGCGTTTAATGATTACAGGCAACTTTGCACTTCTTGCAGAAGTTTTGCCTGAAGAGGTTTCAGACTGGTATTTAGGGATTTATGTTGATGCGATTGAATGGGTGGAGTTGCCTAACGTCATTGGGATGGCACTATTTGCAAATGGGGGTCGTTTTACCAGTAAGCCCTATGTGGCAAGTGGTGCTTATGTGAAGCGCATGAGTAATTACTGCGATCGATGTCAATATAAGCCGGAACTTAGATATGGTGATCAGGCCTGCCCAATGACGACTTTGTATTGGAATTTTTTGATTAAGCATCAAGAGACTTTTAATCAAAATCCTCGCACACGGTTGATGACTGCAAATTTATCTAAGATTGCTTTAGAGGATCAAAAACTGATTCAAGTACATGCAAAATCAATCCTGGACAGGATTGATTTTGTCTAGTTAAAAGGAAAAGCGATAATGGATTTAATCACCCAGTCGTCTTCTGCCTTTTGATAGCCGTGACCAATCCCGAAGTTAATTTCCATGCCTTTAACCTTTAAATCAGCCGCCACATAAGTGGTATGTTCTTGATTTTTCCAGCCCTGTAGATTGTTGATAGGGCCCATTCCACTATATTGCTCAATTCCAAGTTCCAGCGCTTCATTAATTTTACGCATGACTTTAAGTGAGGGCTCAAAGGCAGCTGCATGCATGCCGCCTTTTGATAAAGGAATATTGAGAATCGGGTTAAATGATAGTAGCCAATGGTCATTTTCAAATCCAATGATGGGACGAATTTCCATCCCCCACATCGTATCGGTGACTTTGAGTGAGCTATAACCAAATTCAGTATTGAGACCCCAGAAGAATGGGCTTCCTTCTTCTTTGGGGTGGATATATTTTAGTCTTGGGCGTAAGCCTGTTGCGTAAAAATTTCCATCTGAAGAAATCGCGGTTGGGACATACAGGCCAGCTTCTAAAGATTTTGTGATCCCATAGGAAAACTCGGGCGTGGCTTGGAAGCGATGGTTCGAGGCAATCTCACCTGGATGGCTGATCTCTTTTGATCCTTTTGGGACGTAATTAAGATGAAGTTCCACGCCGTATTGGCCAGGGTCGTTCATCTCATCGGTATAAACCTGAATTTCATCAGAGGCCGCCCATGCTGGGCTTGCTAGGTTCATCGCTGCCATCAACGTGATGGCAGTTAGTTGTCTATATTTCATAATGCCGTATTTTCTAATGTTGCCTAAGATCTAAATGATAATCATTCTCATTAAATATGTAAAGTAAATATTTTGAGGGCTTGTCATCCTTTCTGATTGGCGGGCGTTAAATCCTCAACTGCTGATAAAAGCAGTATTGATGAGAGGAAGAAAAATGTCTTATGTGAGTCTAAAAAAAGTGTTACCACTATTGTTTGGCGTTGCCATTTCATCCCAGGTCATGGCGGATGATTATTATGATAACGCCCCGGTTATTTCTGTGTCCCCTCAAGTGGAGCGTGTAAATATGCCGCGACAAGAATGTCATACTGAATACGTGAGAGAAAGTTATAGCAACTCATCCCCAGCTGGCGCCATTATCGGTGGTGTTGCCGGCGGTCTCTTGGGCAGTACGATCGGCAGGGGAAATGGTAAGGTGGCAGGCGCAGCTGTTGGGGCTGGTGTTGGGGCAATTGTCGGGGATCGCCTTGGCAATAATGACGCACGTTCTTCAGTTGATCGTCCGATTGATCGCTGTGTGAGTGTGGATAATTGGCAAAACGTCAGTCGTGGCTATTTAGTCACCTATCGTTATAACGGAAGAGATTTCACCACTATCAGCGATGAGAACCCAGGTAGCACGATCCGCATTCATGTTGGAGTGAGTGATGCAAATCATCCAGTAGTCCAATCAAGCAATTATGGTTCAAGTTATTACAACCCACCCGCAGTGGTTTACCATGAACCAGCCCGATACTATGCGCCACCCCCTGTCATGATTTACGGAGGCTGGGGCGGAGGTCGTGGTTATGGTCGTGGGTATGGCCATGAGGAGTATGAAGAGCATGAGCATCACCGTTGGTAATTAGTCACTTCGATTGATGAATCGAGTCTTGTCCAATGAGGGGCTACATATAAATGTAGCCCCTTTTCTCATTTTAGGTGCGCGCGCTTTTTTGACCGCACAATATTAGTGCGCGCTATCAATGTATTGGTATGTAAAGCTGTTTAGGTAAGAGTGCTTAGGTGGCACAGGGCTTGCTTTTATTAAGTTGAATCTAAAATAAGAAAAGCGGTGTGAAAGATGGCGAGCCAAGTTAAATCCTTTTTTGATGAGATGTACACCAGTGAAACGGATGTGCGTGCGCTTTATGCCAATTACGCAAATTGGCTAAAAAATGTCCCCCCAGAACAGCTAGAGAGCAAGCGCAAAGAAGCCGAATTGCTCTTTAGACGGGTCGGGATCACCTTCAACGTGTATGGCGAGGATGCAGGCACAGAGCGCCTTATTCCCTTTGATGTGATTCCCCGCCTTCTCTCTGGTAAAGAATGGCAAGTGTTATCCAAAGGAGCTATTCAGCGGGTGCGTGCGCTCAATATGTTTTTAGAGGATATCTATCATGGCCGTGAAATTATCAAGGCTGGGATTGTTTCTGAGGAGATCTTGAAGCACGACCAATATCGGCCAGAAATGTTTGGGGTGGATGTGCCGGCTGGGATCTATGCTCACATCGCTGGGATTGATATCGTGCGGACCGGTGAAAATCAATTCTATGTCCTAGAAGATAACCTACGCACCCCTTCTGGTGTCTCCTATATGCTAGAAGACCGTAAGATGATGATGCGGCTTTTTCCAGAACTGTTTCGTCGCTATGCCATTGCGCCAGTTGAGCACTACCCACAAGTCCTAAAAGACAACCTTAGGGCCGTCGCGCAAAAAGGGGTCAAGGACCCCACGGTCGTATTACTGACTCCCGGTGCATACAATAGTGCTTACTTCGAGCATGCCTTCTTGGCTCAGCAGATGGGGGTAGAGCTTGTAGAAGGCCAGGATTTATTTGTGCGTAATAACGCTGTCTATATGCGCACCACCGACGGCCCAAAACGCGTGGATGTGATTTACCGTCGTCTTGATGATGACTACATCGATCCGCTCGCCTTTAACCCTGACAGCATGCTTGGCGTTCCCGGCTTATTTTCGGTGTACCGTAATGGCGGGGTCACGCTTGCCAATGCAGTTGGCACAGGGGTCGCCGATGATAAGTCGACCTACATTCGTGTCCCAGAAATGATTAAGTTTTACTTAGGGGAAGCGCCCATTTTAGAGAATGTCCCAACTTACGAATTAACGAAGTCAGATGACTTAGCGTATGTCCTTGCGCACTTGGCCGAGTTGGTCGTGAAAGAAGTCCAAGGCTCGGGAGGCTATGGCATGCTAGTAGGACCTGCCGCCAGTCAAAAAGAGATTGCCGATTTTCGGGATCGAATTTTAGCGGACCCCAGTAACTATATTGCCCAGCCGACATTAGCGCTTTCGACCTGCCCAACCTTAGTTGAGAAGGGGATCGCCCCTCGCCACGTCGATTTAAGACCGTTTGTGTTGTCCGGTGAAACCGTCACCTTAGTGCCTGGCGCGCTATGTCGGGTGGCCATGCGTGAGGGATCTCTCGTCGTGAACTCTTCACAAGGGGGCGGCACGAAAGATACATGGGTGCTTCAAGACCATGATGAGGAAGCGATATGTTAAGCAGAACGGCAAATCATTTATATTGGATGGCGCGCTACATCGAGCGTGCTGAAAACATGGCCCGTATTTTAGATGTGACGGCCAACATGGCGCTGGTTCAATCAGAGTCGATGAGCGAGGCTGACTTGTGGCAACCGGCTTTGGAGATTTCAGGGAATGTGGAACACTTCGAAGCGCATTACAAGGAATTAACTGCCAGCAATGTCATCCATTATCTGGCGATGGATCCAGAGAATCCGTCGAGTATTTACTCTGCCTTGCAAAGTGCACGAGAAAATGCCCGCTCTGTCAGGGTCGCCATGACTTCAGAGACCTGGGAAAATATCAACTCGCTATGGCTAGAGTTTGGTCAGTTTGAGGGAAAAAATTTAGCCCAAGAGGGCTTACGTGAGTTCTGTGACTGGGTGAAGGCAAGATCACATTTATTCCGTGGCGTGAGTTTTGGGACCATGCTACGAGATGATGCCTTTCAATTCTTGCGCCTAGGCACCTTTATTGAGCGAGCCGATAATACCGCACGTTTATTGGATGTAAAGTATCACCTCTTGTTGCCAAACCAAGAAGAGGTAGGCGGTGGAGTAGACTATTATGAATGGAGCGCGTTGCTGCGCTCAGTGTCAGCATTCCAAGCCTATCAGAAGATTTATAACGACACGATTGTGCCATGGCGGGTTGCGGAACTCTTAGTACTCAGGAAAGACATGCCGCGTTCCTTACACGCTTGCTTTGATGAAATCACGGTCATTCTCAAAGGGCTCACCACTGCCCGTCACGTGGAATGTAAACGGATTGCGGGTGAAATTAATGCAAGCTTGCTCTATGGTCGCATGGACCATATTTTCCAAAATGGATTGCATGAATTTTTGACTGAGTTTATTGATCGTAATTGTCACTTAGGTCAAGAGATTCAAGCCACCTTCCTTAATATTTATGCGGCTTAAATCCCTTACTCCTAATTTGAAGAATGATAAAATTTTATGCAATTAAGTATTCAGCACACCACCCAATATCACTACAGTCAACCGCTCAATTACATTATTCAGCAGTTAAGACTCACGCCACAAGATGGCTGTGGTCAACGTGTCAAAAATTGGTCCATCACGGTCAATGGTCAATTAAGTCAACATCAAGACACTTTCGGCAATGTGGTCCATACGGTTGTTCTAGATGGGCATCATGCTGAATTTAGTGTGGTCGCTAAGGGAGAAGTAGAAACGGGTTTCCCAATTAAGGCCGATGAAGAGCGTTTGCCTTTAATGATTTATTTGCGACATACGGGACTTACTCAGCCCAGTGCTGAGATTAAAACTTTTGCAGAAGGGTTTGAGCCCATTACATCAGCTGAGGTATTGATTCGGTTGAGTGAGGCGATTCTTAAAAGGGTGCCTTACGTCAAAGGGGTTACCGGCGTCAATACTTCTGCTAAGCAGGCCTTTGAGGAGGGCAAGGGCGTTTGTCAAGATCATGCGCATATCTTCATCGCCTGTTGTCGCAGTATTGGAGTGCCGGCGCGATATGTCAGCGGCTATCTATTTATCGATGATGGCCATTTGCTGGAGAGCCATGCTTGGGCGGATGCCTGGGTTCATGGAATTGGCTGGGTGAGCGTCGATGTTTCAAATGCTTGTTTAGTCGATGGTGCCCATGTACGATTGGCAACAGGTTTAGATTATCATGACGCATGTCCAGTGAGTGGCGTCAGAGTGGGTGGCGGGACGGAAAGCATGGAAGCGGGTGTGAATGTGTCACAAGTCGGTACTAAAAAACAATCGCGCCAGATGCAAAGCCAGATAGAACAAATACAACAATAATGAGATTGAATAGAATATGACCTATTGTGTTGCCTTACTTCTTGATGAGGGCTTGGTCCTCGCTTCGGATACACGAACCAACGCCGGTGTAGATCAAGTGGCTATTTTTCCAAAAATGCATCACTTCCTAGTGCGCGGCGAGCGCATGATCACCTTGTTAACCGCAGGCAATTTGGCCGTGACACAGTCGGTCGTCAACCGGTTGCGTGAGGCGGTTAAAAAAGATGATGGTCCGCACATTAATAATGTAAGTAGCTTATTTGATGCGGCTACTTTGGTCGGTGATGAGGTGCGTTATGCGTTTGAACGTGACGCTGAGCATTTAAAAAACCATAACGCGGACTTTCAAGCCAGTATCATTGTGGCTGGGCAAATTAAGGGCGAAACACCTCGTCTCTTTAATGTCTATAATGCCGGAAATTTTATTGAGCCTAGCTTGGAAACGCCCTATTTCCAGATAGGGGAAATTAAGTATGGCAAGCCCATTATTGACCGCGTGATTAAGCACGATACCGAGATGATGGACGCGGTCAAATGCATTTTGATCTCTTTTGACTCGACCATTCGAAGCAATATTTCGGTGGCGGCACCGATTGATTTACTGCTTTACCACACGAATAGTTTTCATGCGGATAATCAGCAGCGCATCGTCGAAAGCGATCCTTATTACGCCCTGCTTCGCAAGGGTTGGTCTGAAGGGCTTAAAAAAGTATTCCATGACATTCCCAATCCTGAGTGGCTTTAGATGAACTTGCATGCGCCAATTGATATTCGCGACATTTCAGTCGCAATCCACGACGCGGTTGCCCCCGTATTTTTATTAACTGGGATTGGCTCGATCTTGGGGGTATTGGTGAATCGACTCGGCCGTTCCATTGACCGCGCCCGGGTGATTAATGGGCTGAGTGACGCGCAGTTTGATCAATGCTTTGATGAGCTCAGCATTATTGTCAGTAGAACGCGTTGGATGCGTTGGTCGGTAGGCTTATTTATTTTTGCGGGTTTGTGTGTGGCAATCTCAATTGCGTCAGTCTTTATGAGCGTTGAGCTTGAAATGAATTTACCGCATTTTGTCCTGATCACGTTTATAACCGCCATGTGCTCTCTGGTACTTGGGCTTTTGTGCTTTTTACGAGAGATCGTGCTCGCCTCAAAAGAGGTGGTCGCGGTTCGCCGCGAAAAGCGCTAATTAAGTTGAC
The DNA here is from genome assembly GCA_903953055.1 of uncultured Methylophilaceae bacterium. GTDB lineage: Bacteria > Pseudomonadota > Gammaproteobacteria > Burkholderiales > Methylophilaceae > Methylopumilus_A. The sequence continues at coordinate 5,525 of CAJBIA010000009.1, read as the reverse complement.
TTGTGCAGCCAGGCGCCTAGGCTGAGCAATATTTTCTGGTAGCGCTGGCCACTTAAGATGGCGAGTAGGTTCTCATAGGCAAAAATATCGCAGGGCGATATTAAAAATTGTGCCAGCCATTCAAGATCCTGAATAATGCTCAACGTGTCTTGATCGGTTGCCCGATAGCCGCTATACGCAAGTGCGCTCGCCAGTCGGTTATTCGCTAATTTCATATGGTAAACCGCTGGGGTATGGTTCACCTTCATTAAAATTTCTTGATTTTCTTGCATGCTAGAAAGGGCCTCTTGCATAATTTGTAGCGTCGTTGGCGGCTTGCTGTAACGCTTAATATTCATCGCCTGGGCATGCGTTTTAATGAGTGGCTGTGGGCGCAGATAACGGTAGCCCATTTGTGCTTTGCTGCCGTTCTCGATTTGCATGGGGAAGTCTTCTTGGAGAGTCAAGGCGAGCTCGAATAGGTGGCTGGTTTTGCCTTGTTTGAGCTCAATTTCTAGTTCTTGAATTGGGCAGATATGTTCACAGGCGCGATCGGTCGAACTTTTAAGGTCGCCAATATCCAAAGCAACCTCAATTACTGACCCATCGGTATATTTGAGTAGCCAGTCGGTGCGCATCACATCGACGATGAAGATGGGCTTTAGGCTAGCGCGAAATTGCTGATCTGCAAAGATGTGTGCCAGATGGGGCTCGGTGATCTTGTCAAAATCAGGTTGATTTTGGGTGAGAAGATCCTCCCACTCCAGCCGTTGATGAAGTCCACCCACTGATTGACCAGTGCTCTTAATTGCCTGAAACCAGCCGCCATTCATACTGCGAACCCGCAAATTCAGACCAGCATCTAAAAGTGAAAAATTAGGGGTGTCGTAATAAATGCTCACTAGTTTTCGTGACCACGGCGCTTTAATTAAGTGATCTCTGATGGCGGGATGCTGTGTTAATCGTTCGACATTCGTCTCGCGAATGCGAAGCTTGAGTTCGATTTCGTTAGCCATCAGACGCGAACGAAATCAGGGCTAAAGGAGGTCTGGGGAGAGCACGGCGCGAATAATAGCCTGCTCTTCTTCAGCGCGGATGCGACTTGCAATCCACCATATTGCTCCTTTTTTGACGCACCAGTATTGGACCTTGTGGGTCATGGCAATTGCCGCGGCAATGCCTAAGGTCGGCTGATGACCGACAACAAGATAAGAACCCTTACTCACATCCCAATTGGCTACATTAAGTAAGGTTTGTGGCGATCCGCCAGGCGCTAACGCCTCTAGCGTAGTAAACGGCATCTCAAGCGCGCTGGCTGTTTGCTGGGCACGTTTGGCAGGACTGACTAAAATCTGTGTGTCTTTGGGCATGCGTTCTTTGAGCCAATCCGCCATTTTTTTGGCCTGTTCTTGGCCTTTTGGGGTCAGCGCGCGCTCCTCATCTGGGTAGCCATCTTCGGCTTCTGCATGCCGCCATAAAATTAGTTCCATAAGTGCGATTGATTTCAGTTGAATGTATGTAAAAATGTTAGCGCTAAACGAGATAATTTGAAAGCAATTTATACCGGGATTGGCGCATGGATGCTTTGATTCAGAAATGAGTAACGATTGACGCTAGAGATTTATTTTCCAAAATTCGCCCCGTTTTTGCTAAGTGAAAAGACCGCTCCGGCGTTTGCTAAACTTTGTTCGATTGGGCAGTGGCAACAGGATCAGGATCATCCTTTAGAAGCAACCCTATGTCGGCAATTTGGCCTACAAAAACAGCAAGACTGGCCCTTGTCATTGATGGCCGCCATGGGCGAGGACTTAGTATTTGAGGCCGAGTATCTTTTTTTGGTGCACCCAGCCAATTTCATCTTGCAGCGCGATTTTTTTAGTTTTGGTGAGGCGATCGTATTGCCACCAGAAGACCAAACGAGGTTAATTGATGACTTAAATGCCCACTTTAAGGATGATGGCTTAGGGTTTGTTGCGGGTCCTTCTTCAGCCTTTTGGTATTTGAAGGTACAAAAGCCGGTGAATGTTTCAACCACGCTCTTAAGTGGGGTGATGGGGCGTGATGTGGGCCCGTTGATGCCGCAGGGCAATGATGGGATGGCCTTTCAGACTTTAATGAATGAAGTGCAGATGTTGATGCACGAGCATCCGATGAACCAAGAACGGGAGGCGAATGGACTGCCCTTGGTGAATAGCCTATGGCTTTCAGGTGGCGGCTCAGTCCAGGCCCTTTTAAAGGGAGATCTTAAGCGGGCGTTCACACTCTTCGCCAATGACCCGGTAAGTAAGGGCTTGGCTAAATGGGCTGAGACTGCTTACTTGCCGCTGGTGCGTTATGATTTTTCTGAGATAGATTCTTTTGAAAATGACGCTGTGATCGTGGTGGAAGAGACGGGCGATCTGGAGCATGATTGGTTTTTACCACTATTAAAGTCGCTTCAAAAGCATTCAGTGAAAGCGGTTTGCTGTCACTTTGACGTGCACGGCATCACTTATACCTTGAAGCTTAAACCCAGAGATACTTGGAAGTTTTGGAAGAAAACATTGAATCCTGAAAGCTACTTTACGTTGGCGAGCGCTGATTAATGGTGAATATTGTTGAACGCGCTTTTGACATAGGGGCTGCGAACAATCTGGCAAGCAGCGGGTTACCTAACATCCTCGCAAGAGTATTGGCCGCGCGCGGCATTCGGGAGACTGCCCAGTTGGACGTGACGCTCGCTCGTCTTATTCCGCCGGAGCGCTTAACGAACGCGAACGCCATGGCGGTCTTGCTTGCTGATGCGATCGCGAAGCAAAAAACTTTATTGGTGGTAGGTGATTACGACTGCGATGGCGCGACCGCGACCGCGGTTGCTATGCGGGCACTAAAGTGCATGGGGGCGAAGGTGGATTACTTGGTCCCAAACCGTTTTGAGTATGGCTACGGACTCACCCCGGAAATTGTGATGCTGGCTGCCCAGCAAAACCCAGACATCATCATCACGGTCGATAATGGCATCGCCAGTGTGGAAGGGGTGGCTAAGGCTAACGCGCTAGGGATCAAAGTCTTGGTGACTGACCATCATCTTCCTGGAGATGAAACCCCAGCGGCGAGCTGCATGGTGAACCCGAATCAACGGGGGTGTGATTTTCCGAGTAAAAATCTAGCAGGCGTAGGGGTCATTTTTTATGTGATGTTGGCACTGCGTGCAGAGCTCAGAACACGCGGAGCATTTACTGAAAGTTCAGAGCCTAATCTCACTGAACTCCTTGATATTGTTGCCCTAGGAACAGTCGCCGATCTAGTTAAGTTAGATGAAAACAATCGCATCTTAGTGGAGCAGGGCCTGCGACGTATTCGGGCAGGTAAGGGCTGCGCGGCTATTCGCGCTTTAATGAAGTTGGCGGGACGTGACCCAACCAAAGCAAATGCACAAGATCTTGGGTTTAGTGTGGGGCCTCGTCTAAATGCCGCAGGTCGTTTGGATGACATGTCGCTCGGGATTGCCTGCCTCATCTCGGATGATGAAGCGGCAGTGCAGACCATGGCGCAGCGCTTACATGCCATGAACCTAGAGCGGCGTTCCATTGAGGCGGACATGCAAGAGGCGGCGAATATTGCACTGCTTGATGTCGACGTAAAAGACCGGTTTAGCTTGAGTATCTTTGAGCCAGATTGGCATCAAGGGGTCATTGGGATCCTAGCCTCACGCGTCAAGGAGCAATATCACCGGCCGGTGATTGCCTTTGCAAGGGGGAATGATGGCACCTTAAAAGGCTCCGGGCGATCGATTAATGGCTTACATCTTCGAGACGCGCTAGATCTCGTTTCTAAAAGGCATCCTGAATTAATTTTGAAGTTTGGTGGGCATGCGATGGCCGCCGGCTTGACCATTCCAGAAAAAGGCTTGGAAAAATTTAGACAAGTCTTTGAAGAAGTCTCAGCCAGTTTATTGACCCCGGCAGATTTGGACGCCGTGATTGAGACCGATGGATCGCTGGGTGCTCATGAAGTCGATTGGCATGTGGCGCTGGCGCTTGATCATCAGGTGTGGGGGCAGGGTTTCCCGCCACCGCTCTTTGGGGATGCCTTTATCGTAAAATTACAAAAGGTGGTGGGGGATCGCCACCTAAAACTTTCACTCCAAAAGTTGGATGATGACAGTGGTCGTCTTATTGACGCCATTTATTTCCAGCAGCAAGACTTTTTGCCACAGAAGGTTCATGTGGTCTACGCATTGCAGACCAACGAGTTTAATGGGCGCCAGCAAGTCCAGCTCAATATCCGTCATTGTGTGCCGCTTGAGTAAAGCTAACCGTGAGAGTAGAATTCGCCTCAAATTGATTAGGTTGAAATATGCGTCGTAAGCTCGTAGTTGCTAATTGGAAAATGCATGGCTCAATCGCTCAAAATCAGCAATTATTTGACGCGTTCAAGCAAAAACTTGCCCACATCGACAACGTCGATTTTGCGGTCTGTGTGCCATATCCTTATCTATTCCAAGCCCAGGTGGTCTTAACTGGGACCAACATCTATTGGGGTGCCCAGAACGTGGGGAAACATCCGGTGGGCGCTTATACCGGCGAGGTGGCGGCCTCGATGCTGAAAGACTTTGATGCGACCTTCGTGATTTTGGGGCACTCAGAGCGGAGCACTGCCTACTGCGAGAGCGGTGAGAATATTGCAGCCAAGTTTGTGACGACAAAAAACGCAGGACTCACCCCTATTTTATGTGTTGGTGAAACCTTGCAAGAGCGTGAAGCCGGGATGGAACAGCAGGTCGTGGCTGAGCAATTAGATCCGCTATTAAAAAGCCACGGCGGCGCTGTTTTTGCAAATACGGTGGTTTCTTATGAGCCGATTTGGGCGATTGGCACTGGCCTCAGTGCAACCCCTGATCAAGCGCAAACCATGCACGAGTTCATTCGTGGCAGGATTGCAAGTTATGACGCCGAGGCGGCAGAGAGCTTGAGAATCGTCTATGGGGGTAGCGTAAATCCCTTAAATGCGTCACAATTACTAGTTATGCAGGATATTGATGGCGGACTTATTGGCCGCTGTTCATTAGATGCAAATGATTTTGAGAAGATTGGTCTTGCAGCCGCTGCAGTCAAGTAAGTCGGTCATGCAAGCTTTGCAAATAAGCAAAGCCTATTTTAGGAAATAAAAGAGACATTATGGAAAATTTAGTCACAGCAATTCATATCTTAGCAGCCGCTGGCGTGATTGGCTTAGTTCTGCTTCAACATGGTAAAGGCGCAGATATGGGCGCAGCATTTGGAAGTGGCGCATCAGGTAGCCTTTTTGGTGTGAGCGGCGCTTCTAACTTCATGAGCCGTGCAACAGCGATCTGTGTCGCAGTATTTTTTACAACGAGCTTAACCTTGGCATACATGAGTGGTCACCGTGCTGATCGTGTGAGTGTTGTGAAAACCATCGCAACAGAACAAGCCGCACAGAAACCTGCAGCAGCACCTGCGACCCCTGCACCTGCCAGCAAAGAAGTTCCTCAGTAATTAAGCATTCGCGGCTGTGGTGGAATTGGTAGACACGCCATCTTGAGG
>CAJBIA010000008.1 GCA_903953055.1 uncultured Methylophilaceae bacterium | reverse complement strand
GGTCGCCCAAACTTAACCCTTGCTGCTCTTCAATCATTGCACGCGCTGACTCAAGGGCTTCATCATCTCCGCTTTCTTGGTAACGGGTGCGAAGTTCTTCGTACAAACCACCTCGTTTACTACCTAGTTTCTTAATGGCAGCTTCCGCCTTTTCTTCAAAGCCTTTTTCACGGCCATATATATGGTTGAATCGTCGAGCAATTTCTCGAGTAAATTCAATATGCGGTATCTGGTCCTCGCCAACAGGGACTTGCGTTGCTTTATAAATCAAAATATCGGCGCTTTGAAGCAACGGATACCCTAAAAATCCATAAGTAGATAAATCTTTCTGTGCAAGTTTTTCTTGTTGGTCTTTATATGTTGGAACACGCTCCAACCAACCTAGCGGGGTAATCATTGAAAGCAAGGTATGAAGTTCCGCATGTTCTGGAACACGAGACTGAATAAAGATGGTTGCTTTAGCCGGGTCCACTCCTGCTGCAATCCAATCAATCACCATTTCCCAAACGCTTTCTTCGATGATTTCAGGCGTGTCGTAATGGGTAGTCAGTGCGTGCCAATCAGCTACAAAAAATAAACACTCATGTTCATGCTGGAGCTTAACCCAATTCTTCAATACCCCATGATAATGCCCAAGATGCAAGCTTCCCGTAGGACGCATACCCGATAAAACGCGCTCAACTGCCATAGTGTTCAATTGCCATGAATAAAGATGAATCTATTATACGAAAAGGCACGCAATCACGCCTAAAAAATTAAAAAATGAATCGGATAAAATGGACCACTGCGCTAATAAATGGATCCATAATCCGTCCAAGAATTCCTGTCGCAAGCAAGCCAATTAAGATAATGAAGCCGTAACGTTCAATTTGAGCGTACTTATAGGCCAAATGATTAGGAAGCAAGCTTACCGCAATTCGTCCGCCATCTAATGGCGGCAATGGCAGTAAATTAAGCACCATCAAAACTACATTAATCATCACGCCAGCTTGCCCCATTAAAGCCAAAGGTTCGGAATAAACGCTAGGCGCAGCAACTGAGACCTTAATCACAAACGCCCAAAATAAAGCCATCACAAAGTTTGATGCTGGGCCGGCAGCTGCAACCCACAACATGTCTCTTTTTGGATTACGCAAACGTGAAAAATCTACGGGCACTGGTTTTGCCCAGCCAAATAAAATACCCCCTAAAAGTAGGGTTAACGCAGGCAATAAAATTGTCCCTACTGGGTCAATGTGTTTTATTGGATTTAAAGTAATACGACCAGCTCTGTCGGCGGTCATATCCCCAAAAAAACGTGCAGCAAACCCATGTGCAGCCTCATGAACAGTAATTGCAAAAATAACTGGAAGTGCGTATACGGCTATTTTTTGTATATAGGTTAATTCCATTTTAATCCTTAAAATAAATGAGTTACTCTTACCCCGACAAACCAAAAGGTGCCAAATCTCCGGAACCATATCTAATTAATTGGGGTTGGTCCGTCGTCAAATCAATCACTGTTGTTGGCAAAGCAGAGCAAGTTCCAGCATCTATGACCAAATCCAATTGATGCTCTAAGCGCTGACGAATTTCCCAGGCTTCATGCAATGGCTCAGAGTCATCCTTCAAAGATAAGGTCATACTTAATAAAGGCTGATTGAGCTCAGTCAATAACGCTTGCGTTACTGTATGCTCAGGCACTCGCAACCCTAGAGTGCTTCGCTTAGGATGCTGCAATCTGCGTGGCACCTCACGAGTCGCTTTAAGAACAAATGTATATTGTCCTGGCGTATTAGCTTTTAACAACCGAAACTGAACATTATCGACCTGTGCGTAAGTTGCCAATTCGGCTAAATTACGACAAACCAAAGTGAAATGATGATGCTCGTCAACACCACGAATAGAACGAATACGAGTTTGCGCCTCCTTATTGCCGATCACACAGCCAAGCGCATAACTAGAATCTGTAGGGTAAGCAATGACGCCCCCTTTATTTAAAATATCCACTGCCTGATTTATTAATCTTGCCTGCGGGTTCTCTGAATGAATTAAAAAGTATTGAGACAATTAATGAGCCTCTAATTCGATGTTCTTTACTTCAGGCCAGTCATGCCAAACAGGCAAACAATTCTCAGGTAAGCTAGGCAAGCGTCCCATCTCAATATAAGTTTGGCCTTTTCCATGGAAATCAGAACCCATTGAAGCTGCCAAATCAAACTGTTTTGCCATTTTTGCAAATTCTTGATATTGATCAACGCTATGACTACCAGTCACAACTTCTATCGCTAAGCCTCCTAAGGAACGAAATTCATGCATGAGCTCTAGCATTGTCACTCTTCCTAGTTCATAGCGCCCAGGATGCGCAATGACAGCGACCCCCCCACTACCAATAATCCAAGCCATGGCATCTTCTAGACTAGCCCATTGATGCTCAAAGTAGCCAGGCTTTCCTTTTACTAAATAATGTTTAAAAACAGCTTTGGTATCTTTCGCATAGCCTTTTTCAATCAAATAACGGGCGAAATGTGTTCGACTAATAATACTCCCTTTGCTATATTCATAAGCCCCCTCAAGAGCACCATGAATGCCTATTTTTTCTAAAGCTTTTGCCATACCAACAGCACGGGTATGTCGACCAGATCTAATATTCGCAAGTCCATTCACTAAAGGGGGGTGCTCAGGATCAATTTTTAAGCCAATAATATGGAGGGTTCGGCGTCGCCAAGTCACCGAGATCTCAACGCCATCTATAAATTGCATGCCTTGTTTTTCTGCAACTGCTCTTGCTGTTGCCAAACCATCCACGTCATCATGATCAGTCAACGCCAATACACGTATGCCTTTCTCGGCAGCAAGATTCACTATTTCAGTTGGCGTGAGCACGCCATCTGAAACCGTAGAATGACAATGAAGATCAATAAGCGAACGCATTATTTAATTAATTCAGGTAAGGTGATAGAAACCATAAAAGACAACTAAAAAAGTTGACTTGTCAGGAATCTCACATCATAGCAAAATACGGGTCTATCTGACACTTAAAGCGGGCTCAAGCCCGCTGAAATTTATTGAAAGCAGTTAATGAAGTTTTTATTCGACCTATTCCCCATTATCTTATTTTTTATCACCCTTAAAGTAGCGGAAAAAGCAGCTGGGGCCAGTTTAATTCTAGGAAAAATACTCACAAGCATTGGCATTTTAACAACAGTAAAAGCTAGCCTTGTCCCCATCATGCTAGCCACTATTGCTGTGATCATCGGCAGTATCATACAAATAATCTGGGCAAAACTTCATTATAAAAAAGTAGACAAGAGTTTGTGGCTAAGTGCTTTATTAGTAATTGTGTTGGGAGGTATGACGCTTTACTTCCAAAATGATGCTTTTATCAAATGGAAGCCAACACTTCTTTATTGGACATTTGCCACAGTCTTGATTGGCGCAAATATATTTACAAAAAAGAATTTGATCAAAGACATGATGGGTAAAGAAATTTCCTTGCCAGAAGCCATTTGGGAAAAGCTTAACGTTGCTTGGGCTATTTTCTTTAGCGCCCTCGGCGCACTTAATATATTTGTTGCCTTCAATTATTCAATTGACACTTGGGCAAATTTTAAGCTTTTTGGCACCATGGGCCTCATGTTCATTTTCATCATTGGGCAAAGCTTTGCTATTAATAAATATATTATCCATGAGGACAAAGCATAATGTGGTACAGCATCGTAACCGAAGATACCCCTAATAGCCTGGAAAAGCGTTTAGCCTATCGCCCGGCTCATTTAGAAAGACTCACTGCATTACAGGAGGCAGGTCGCTTATTATTGGCCGGGCCATTCCCAGCAATTGATAGTGCAGACCCCGGACCCGCAGGATATACAGGGAGTTTAATCGTCGCGAACTTTGAAAGCCTTAAAGAAGCTAAGAACTGGGCCAATGCCGATCCATTTTTCAGTGCAGGCGTTTATGCTAGCGTTAACGTAAAACCGTTCCGTAAAACATTACCAGTTTAAAAAAATATGGATTTAGTTGAACAAATTAAAATTAGACTGCAAGTACTGTCCCCCACGCATCTCTCTATTCAAGACGACAGCAATTTACATGCAAACCATACAGGCAATGGCGGCGGTGGACATTTCACCGTCAAAATTATCAGTGCTGAATTTAATGGAAAATCTCAGATAATGCGCCATCGATTGATATACCAATTAATGAATGACTTAATGCAAAATCACATCCATGCTCTTAGCATACACGCTATCGCGGGTAACGAATAAGCCCTATAATGTTATCAAATCAATCACTTCAAACTCAAATAAAACACTTAAGGACCTTATGAGAATCTCTAGAATCACCCTTTTATTAATTGCCGCCTTTACTCTAAACGCTCCAGCAATGGCAGGTGATGCAGTTGCCACCGTAAATGGCAAACCAATCAAGCAATCTTTATTCGATTTCATTGTTAAAGATGCAACTGACCATGGCCAGAAAGTAGATGACAATGTTCATGATGTGATTATTTCTAAATTAATTAGTAGTGAACTAGTGATACAAGAAGCTCAAAAATCTGGAATCGATAAAAAACCAGATTACATAGCAAAAGAAGAGCTTACTCGTCGTGAGTTGCTAGTGAATGTTTATATTCAAGACTACTTAAAGAATCATCCAGTAAGCGAAGCTGACACTAAAGCTGCCTACGAAAAATTCAAGACGGAATTGGGGGATAAAGAATATAACGCGCGTCATATTTTACTGGGCTCAGAGGCTGAAGCAAAGGATGTAATTGCTCAATTAAATAAAGGTGGGGATTTTTCAAAAATTGCCAAAGAAAAATCAAAAGACCCTGGTTCTAAAGACAAGGCTGGAGACTTAGGTTGGTTCTCGTTAAGTGGGATGGTAAAACCATTTGGTGATGCGGTTGCAAAACTTCAAAAAGGCAACATTACCAGCGATCCAGTGCAAACACAATTCGGTTGGCATGTTATTAAACTTGATGATGTGCGAGAAATGAAAGCTCCTCCTTATGATAAAGTCAAAGAGAGTCTTCAAAAGCAATTGAGCCAACGTCAATTAGAAAAAATGCTAACTGATTTACGTGCTAAAGCGACAATTGTTGATAACACAAAAACAGCCGCCAAAAAGTAGACCTATTTAGCGTATCGATAAAAAAAGGCCTGCTCACAGGCCTTTTTTTATGAGATAATAAGAATCATTATCATTTAGAATATTCATTCAATAAATGAATCCACTGGCATCACAAAGTCTTAACAACTTAAAACCAGGTGAAACTGCCGTTATTAGCAAGGTTAATGCTGACAACTCACTTTTCCATCGCTTAGCCGCGCTTGGATTTCGCGCAGGCAAAGAAATTGAGTTGATTCGTTGTGCTAGTTTTAACGGCCCACTTCAGGTTCGTATAGGAAGTACTGACATCATCCTAAGACGTTCGGAAGCCAACCGCATTCAAGTAAAGGCTTTATGAAGCGTATTGCATTATTAGGTATGCCAAATACAGGCAAATCTACACTATTCAATAGACTGAGCGGGTCCTCGGCACGCGTTGGTAATTGGCCTGGCATTACAGTTGATCTGATGAGCGCCAAAATGCTAGTAGGGGGGCATATTGGTGAAATAATCGATTTACCAGGGTTGTATGATCTCCATGGTTATTCTGATGATGAACAGGTTGTTCGGCACTTCTTAAGCAATAACACTTTAAACTTAGTAATCATCGTGGCAAATAGCGCCCAAATTGATCGCCAGCTTTCATTGGCAATCCAAATTCGCGCCTTAGGCTTGCCATCCATGTTATTACTTAACATGACAGATGAAGCGAAGCGAGCTGGTATTTCAATCGACGCAGAAGTAATGTCGGCCAAGCTGGGAATGCCTGTCATAAAAATTAGCGCGAAATACGGCGATAATTGCCCTGAGGCGCTCAAAACTGCAGCAGCATTACTATCAAATAGTAAAACGCACATTGACGCTGAACATATCAATAAACAGCTTCAGCAGAATTTAAATATTGAAGCCGAAATGGAATCTATTGTTCAAGAAACAGTACAAATGCCTATGCAGCTTGGCAATGATCTTACAAGCCGCATCGACAAACTGTTACTGCATCCATGGCTTGGCTTGCCAATTTTCTTTGTAGCGATGTACTTATTATTTCAATTCATTTTTAACGTTGGGAAACCATTGCAAGATGGAATTGCATGGCTTCTTACTTTATTACGTACCAACGCCCTAGAACCGCTTTTATTTCACACCCCAACATGGTTAAGCGGTCTTTTGCTGGACGGCATATATAATGGTCTAGGAACTGTTGCGGCCTTTATCCCCATCATTGTTCTATTCTTTCTCATTATGACGATGGTAGAAGACAGTGGATACTTGTCTCGTGCTGCTTTCTTAGTAGACGCTTTAATGGCTAAGATGGGTCTAGATGGCCGTGGGTTTGTGATGGTGCTAATGGGATTCGGTTGTAACGTACCAGCATTAATGGGAACACGTGTTATGCGCTCAAAAAACATGCGCTTACTTACCATGCTGGTCATCCCATTATCCCTTTGTTCAGCGCGCCTTCAAGTATTTTTATTCATGACAGCAACATTGTTCACTGTGAGCTAAGCACCGATAGTCCTATTCGCGCTCTATTTGGTCAGTTTTTCAACGATATTCATTACCGCAATGTTGTTTAAAAACCAATATAAAAATAACGAACCGTTTATCCTTGAGTTACCCCCTTATCGTTTCCCAACAACTCGCCAAATTTGGCTAAGAGGATGGCATGAAGTAAAGTACTTTTTAAGTCGCGCGACTAAATTCATCACGATAGGGGTGATACTTGTGTGGGCATTAACCCATTTTCCAATGGGTTTAGCACCAGCCAGTAACGCCACTTTTGCAGGGCAAATCGGAGATTGGTTCTCAATTGTACTTAACCCAATTGGGATTGACAGCCAACTAGCAATTGCCTTGATTTTTGGTTTTGTTGCCAAAGAAATTGTTATCGGTGCCCTAGCCGTTATATACGGTCTTCAGGGAGACGCATTGATGCATCTAATGGCACATAAGCTTGACTGGGTGCAAGGCATGAGCTTCATGCTATTTACGCTTATTTACACGCCTTGTTTATCAACGATCATTACATTAAAAAATGAGGCAAAGAGTTGGTTCTTTGCATGGGTATCTATTTTATGGTCATTATCACTCGCATGGGGTGTCAGTTTTATATTCTACCAATCAGCTCGCTTACTAGGATTTTAAGCGTAGTAAAGTAAAAAAACTGCCCCCTTATGCAAAAGCAAGGCCATTCATAAAGAGCTTAAACAGCTGACTCACCTGTTTCACCAGTACGAATACGCAAAACTTGTTCTACATTCGTCACAAAAATTTTACCGTCCCCAATCTTACCTGTATGAGCAGACTTGATAATTGCATCTATTGCAGGCTCAACCATATCGTCACCAACGACCAACTCAATTTTAATCTTAGGCAAAAAATCAACCACATACTCAGCACCACGATAAAGCTCAGTGTGCCCTTTTTGACGACCAAAACCTTTTACCTCGGTCACTGTAAGTCCATTAACCCCAATTTCAGATAAAGACTCACGCACTTCATCTAACTTAAATGGCTTAATTACTGCTTCTATTTTTTTCATTTACGTTCCTTCAGGTGATAACTCAACTAACGTCTCAGACATTCAAAAATCTTGTAGTAATGGGATAGCGCCTATCCTTACCAAATCCTCTTTGAGTAATACGAACGCCAATCGGTGACTGGCGTCGTTTATATTCATTTCTATCAATCAGTGATGTTACACGATTCACATCTTGCTCTCTATATCCCATTTCTATAATGTCCGCACGACTTGCATCATGTTCAACATAAGCTTCCATTATTCCATCAAGAATCGAATAAGCAGGCAAACTATCCTGATCTTTTTGATCGTGCCTTAATTCTGCAGATGGTGGACGAAGAAGAATTCGTTCAGGAATGACTGGTGATATCAAATTTCGATAATTTGAAAGTTGATAAACCATTGTTTTTGGCACATCTTTAAGCAGTGCAAATCCACCAGCCATATCTCCATAAAGCGTTGAGTAACCAACCGCCATTTCGCTTTTATTGCCTGTTGTTAGCACAATACTTCCAAATTTATTCGACAATGCCATGAGCAGCATGCCACGAATACGCGCTTGTAAATTCTCTTCAGTTGTATCAAATGGCAAGCCAAAAAACTCATCAGAAAGCGTCTCTCTAAATAAATTAAATAGCGCATTAATTGGCAACTCACTGTATTGGACCCCTAATGCCTTTGCCATTAAATGCGCATCAATGACACTCATCTCTGCGGTGAATTCAGAAGGCATCATGACTACACGTACCTGATCTGAACCAAGAGCATCAACAGCTATCGCCAAGGTTAGCGCCGAATCAACACCCCCAGAAAGCCCAATCACCACTCCCTTGAAGTTGTTTTTATTAACATAGTCTTTCAAACCAAGTTTTAAAGCCTCATATATAGAAGCCTCTAAGGATAGCGATGGGGAAACTATCGCCAGATTAGGGTTGGCCTTATTATTTTTAGCGCAATCAATCTCAATAAACACTAACGCTTCTTCGAACGCAGGTAATTGTTGAACAACTGCTCCAGAACGATCTAATACAAAAGAAGCGCCATCAAAAACGAGCTCATCTTGCCCCCCAACTAAATTAGCATAAACAACAGCTAAACCAGTTTCTAAAACTCGTTGGCGAACGATTTCATGACGACTATCTTGTTTATCAATATGAAATGGTGATGCATTAAGCACCAATAAAATCTCAGCGCCGGCATTCTTTGCTAATCGAGCAGGATTTGGTTCCCAAACATCAGCGCAAATTAGGACTCCGCACTTCACCCCATGGTGTTCAAAAACTAAGGGCGCTATACCCGGTTTAAAATAACGCAATTCATCAAAGACCGTATGATTTGGCAATGCATGCTTGTGATAAGTAAAAAGGACCTTGCCATCCTGAATAACTGAAGCAGCGTTATAACAAGCCCCTTCGTGCATTCTAGGGTGGCCTACTAAAAGCGTTATTCCTTGCGTTTTTTTAGCCAAATCAACTAGGGCAGTTTGACTCGCGTGATTGAAATCATCACGCAATAATAAATCTTCTGGCGGGTAGCCAGTTAAAGCAAGTTCAGGAGTGATGAGAAGTGAGGCCCCCGCATCCTTCGCTTTTGAAGCTGCGGCTAATATTTTATTACTATTACCCGCAATATCTCCTACAGTACAATTGATTTGGGCAATTGCTAAGCAAATGGGCTGGCTAATAATTTCCACCTGCATCTCTGATCATTTTTACAATCTCAGAACTTTTACCTTTTAACGCATATACCAAAGCAGTAAGCCCATATTGATCTTTTGTTTTAACGTCAGCGCCGTTTTTTATCAACAAATCAACCATTGCAGCATCCCCATTAAGTACAGCATTTTGCAAAGGTGGGGTGCCTTGATCATCTTTATGATTTACATCAGCCCCTTTTGATATTAAAACGCTCACTGCTTCTAGATGTTTTTTTCTAACTGCCCAACTAAGTGCAGTCCATTTAGACTTGTCTTGATCATCGACCTTAGCCCCTGAATTAATGAGCGTTTCAATTGCAGTGACGTTGCCCTCACGCGCCGCATACATTAAAGCATTTACTTTCAATCGATCGGCATCAGCAACCAAGGCACCATGTGCCAACAAAACCTTTATGGTTGCAACATCTCCATTCTTAGCCGCATACATCAAAATACTTTTACCATCATCGCTCTTAGTATTAGCATCCATACCGTGCTCAATTAAGATGCTCACCATTTCCGCATAACCAGATGTTGCCGCCATTCCCAAAGCACTCCAACCAGAAACATCTCGAAGTGTTGGATCTGCCCCGTTATTGAGAAGAATCTCAGCTGTTTTTAGGTAATTCTTGCGTGAAGCTAACATCAAAGCTGTCCAACCACTATTATCCTTGGCATTTGCGTCCGCGCCTTTTTCGAGCAATGCTTTGACAACTTCCGATTTGTCTTTGCGTGCCGCATACATCAAAGCGGTTACCCCATCAACATCTCGCACATTAGGGTTTGTGCCTCCATCTAGCATCGCTCTTACCGTTGCAAGATCGCCCTTAGCAGAAACTGTTAAGAGATAAGATATGTTCTCTTCCGCCAACACAGTGGAAGTTAAAACGAAACCACCTATCAATGCCATTAATATCTGAACAACAACAAGATGGCCTAAGTATTTTAAAAAGTTAAAGTTCATTAATTGTCTTTTTTTGCATTCATTGCAGCTATAACCGCATCACCAAGTCCTGCAGGAGAGCTTGCGACAATCACGCCAGCTTTCTCTAAAGCCAAAATCTTATCTTCCGCCTTACCACTTCCCCCAGAAATAATAGCCCCTGCATGTCCCATACGCTTTCCTTTAGGAGCAGTCTGGCCTGCAATGTACCCAGCTACAGGCTTGGTGACAAACTGCTTAATATAATCAGCCGCTGCTTCTTCATCCGCCCCACCAATTTCACCTACCATAATAATAGCTTCTGTTTCAGGATCTGCTTGGAACATCTCCAAGCAGTCAATAAAACTAAGGCCGCGAATTGGATCGCCACCAATACCAACACAAGTTGATTGACCAAGACCTAAAGTCGTTGTTTGATTAACTGCTTCATAAGTTAGCGTGCCTGAGCGAGAAACAATACCGACTTTACCGCGCAAATGAATACTGCCTGGCATAATGCCTATTTTGCATTCGTCCGGGGTAATCACCCCAGGGCAGTTTGGACCAACCAGCTTCACGTTGTTTGCTTTAAGCGCAGCCTTTACATTAAGCATGTCCAATACTGGAATGCCTTCAGTAATACATACAATTAAACTAATGCCTGCATCACATGCTTCCAAAATAGAGTCCGCAGCAAATGGAGGTGGCACATAGATTACTGAAGCATCCGCTCCTGTTTGATCTACAGCATCTCGCATGGTATTGAAAACAGGTAAGCCTAAATGACTTTGCCCCCCTTTGCCTGGGGTCACACCGCCGACCATTTTTGTTCCGTAAGCTAATGCTTGTTCTGAATGAAATGTACCTTGTTTGCCTGTAAATCCCTGGCATAAGACTTTTGTATTTTTATTGACTAAGATGCTCATGTGGAACCTTATGCGCTGACCGCAGCAACCGCTTGTTTGGCTGCATCAGTTAAGCCTGCAGCAGAAATAATTGAAAGACCACTTTCACTTAGCATTTTGCGGCCAAGTTCGACGTTTGTACCTTCTAAACGCACGACTACTGGAATGGTAATACCTACATCTTTCACAGCTGCAATAATTCCTTCTGCAATAATGTCACAGCGCATAATTCCGCCAAAAATATTAACTAAAATCGCTTTAACATTTTTATCTGCCAAAATGATCTTGAAAGCCTTAGCCACTGTTTCAGCTGTTGCGCCTCCGCCTACATCCAAAAAGTTAGCTGGCGCGCCCCCATGAAGCTTAATTAAATCCATTGTGGCCATCGCCAAACCTGCACCATTGACCATGCATCCAATACTGCCATTCAGGGCAATATAATTGAGTCCTGCATGATGTGCCTCAGCTTCTTTCTCATCGTCTTGACTCCAATCACGTTGTTCAGCCAATGATTTTTGACGATATAAAGCATTGTCATCCACGCTCATTTTGCAATCTAAGGCAAAAATCTTTCCTTCCGTTGTCACTACAAGTGGGTTGATCTCAAGTAATGCCAAATCATTTTCTTTAAATAACTTGTACAATCCTTTTGCCAATTTGGTAAAGGCTGCAATTTGTTCTCCCACCAAACCCAAGGCAAATGCCAAATTACGAGCCTGATAATCTACCAAGCCGTTCAATGGATCACAAACTTCTTGAAGTATTTTTTCTGGCGTGGTCTCAGCAATTTCTTCAATATCCATACCACCAGCACTTGATGCGACCATCACAACGCGTTCCAAAGTCCGATCCACTAAAATTGACAAATAAAGCTCACGCGCAATTGGTAGCGTTTGCTCAATCAAAAGTTGATGCACAGGCTGGCCTTCCGGGGCATTCTGATAAGTTACTAAATGCTTACCTAGCAACCCATAAGCCACAGATTGAGCCTCACTAGATGACTTTACAATCTTGACACCACCGGCCTTTCCGCGACCTCCCGCATGAACCTGGGCTTTAACTACCCAAGCCTCGCCGGCAATTTCTTTAGTCGCGGATGCAGCTGCTTCTGCTGATTGAACAACTTGTCCGATTGGTACTGCTAGGCCATAGCGTTGAAGTAATTGTTTAGCCTGAAATTCATGCAAATTCATGTTGATGTTTTATGGTTTACCCTAAAGTGACATTCTCGCGCAAATCGTCTCTAGACACCAGCCCAGTTGCGATTAATACCATGATAAATACACGGCTTTACCGATGTATAATATGTCACTTTTTAATTTTTCCACATTAAGTCTATATGCGCTTAGTCGTTCAAAGTTCATCAATTCAATTAGCTCATCTGATGCAGATTCATCAATTGAGCAGGACCAAACCAGGCTTGCAATTTATTCAAATCGCGGAACACGCTTATTATTTACCTCACCAAGATTCGGTTTCTGATGAGGTCAAAAAATTCTGTCATAGTCAACAAATTGATTGCTCTTATGTACCAGAGAAACAAACCCTAAAGAATATAAAACTTGCAGTTATGGATATGGATTCAACCCTCATCAATATCGAATGTATTGACGAAATTGCCGATATGATGAACATCAAACCACAGGTGGCAGAAATTACCGAAAGTGCAATGCGGGGTGAAATTGAATTTAAAGAAAGTCTAACTCGCCGCGTTGCCCTCCTGAAGGGCCTAGATGAATCGGCCCTTCAGCGAGTTGTTGACGAAAGACTTAAACTAAACCCTGGCGCGAAAATTTGGATAGATGCTTGTAAAGCTAATGGTATTTCAACGTTATTAGTGTCGGGTGGTTTCGAGTTTTTTGCAAACCATGTGAAATCAAAGCTAGATTTAGATTATGCCGAGTCAAACACTCTAGAAATTTGTAACGGGAAACTAACTGGAAAAGTACATGGTGAAATAGTAGACGCTCAAGCAAAAGCTAATTTCCTGATACAAAGACGAGAGAAACTCGGTTTGAATAAAGATCAGGTAATTGCCATAGGTGACGGCGCCAACGACTTAACCATGATGCGTGAAGCAGTGGCAGGGATAGCCTACCATGCAAAGCCCATCGTTCAAGCCCAAGCCAGCTACGCACTTAATTATGTTGGGCTAGATGGCATTGTGAATTTATTCTCGACGATTTAATTAAGCACTTTTATTTAACCCAAAGGATTAAAAATGACGTTTAAAAAACTATTTATTTCATGCACCTTGCTTTCAACACTCGCTTCAAGCGTCAACGCGTTTGCTCAGCCTACCGTTGAAATCAAAACGAACAAAGGCATAATTGTAGTTGAACTCAATCAAGAGAAAGCTCCAACCACTGTAGCTAACTTTCTACAGTACACAAAAGATGGCTTTTATTCTGGTACGATTTTCCACCGCGTAATTTCTGGATTTATGATTCAAGGTGGCGGTATGGATAAAAGCTTAAATGAAAAAACAACACGCGCACCAATCAAAAATGAAGCAGACAACGGTCTAGCCAACACAATAGGTACTATCGCCATGGCGCGGACCAATGATCCCCATTCTGCATCTTCACAATTCTTTATAAACGTCGCCAACAATGCTTTTTTAAACTACACTGAAAAATCTGAACGCGGCTGGGGCTATACTGTGTTTGGTAAGGTAGTCAAAGGCATGGATGTAGTTGAGAAAATCTCACATCTCCCTACAGATGGCGGCGACGTTCCAATACAAACAGTGGCAATCGAATCAGTTACCCTTGTTACCCAGGCAAAATAAATTATTAGTATTATTAGCAAAAAAAAGGCCTTCAACAGAAGGCCTTTTTTAACAAAATAAGATTACTTAATGAAGTGGCAAATACACTAACTCGCCGGCCTTCATATCAGGTACCAATAGAAATTTACCATCTAGGCTAGGCGCAATATCTGCCGCGGCCGCAAAGCCTTCTTTAATAAGTTCTGCATTAACAACCGCGCCTTTTTCTAATTTAACGCTAAATACTTTCCCGTTTTTCCAATCGCTGACATAGAACTGGTCCTTTTTGCCTTTTACAATACCGTCACCACCACCGAAGCCATTTGCAACTTCAATCAGCTCGTTTTTCTTCATATCTAAGCGATATAAAACACCAGAAACAAAATCAACAACCATAATGCAGTTTTGAGTTTTACCCATCAACAAACCATTGGGCGCTAATATACGTGCATCTTGTTTGCCATTGATAATGGTTGTAACTTTACCTTTTGAGTTAATTTTATAAATTGCACCACCTACTCCCTTTAAATCTCCACTATCACTCACATAAATATTGCCAGCCGCATCAGACTCCAAATCATTTAAAAATTGAGCCGGTTCAGGAAAAGCTTCTGGCGCCGCAAACACTGAAACTTTGCCATCTAAAGTAATTTTCATGACGCGGTGATTATCAGCCACAAACAAGTCATTACCGACAATTGCTAAGCCTTTAGGGTCATCTAAACCCTGTGCAAATACTTTCAATTCGCCATTTTTATCAATCACAGTAATTTGACCATCACCATCTTTACCAAATTCACCAATCTCTGAAACAAAGATACGACCATCTTTTGCAGCGATGGCTGATTCAGGCATTTTTAATCCTGTAATTTTTTTCGTTTCGTGTGCCTGAACATTGAATGATAAAACTACAAAACCAATTAAAACTATTAATAGCTTAGAAATTCGCATAAAACTCCCTATTGAAATGACATGAATTGAATTTTTGGCTCAGGCAACAAGCTGACCATTGCACATGGCGATGAAAAGGATAAGGCTTTAAGCGCATCTTGAAACTTTGCATCTGCTTTCATCTGTGCTGAAACCACTTTCATTGCGCCATGATATACCTCATTCAAGCTTAGCTCAGTTTTAACATCAAAAAAGGCACGCTTTGAGGTTTCTCCCACATAATTAGCTAGAGGTTTACCATCAGCGGTATATGCTACCGCAATCACTTTGCCGTAGAACGTTTGCATTTGTGGGTTATAAAACATTCTTGGTCGAAGCCAGACAATAACCTTTGCCTCTTTTGGTTGCGCATCACACATATCAACGCCAGCATAATTGGCTCCCAAAACTTCTGCTGCTGCCATCTCTAACATTGGACCTTGGCTATACCAATAATCTTGAGAATAATGACTTAATCGAATCTGATGGTTATATTCTTGGGCTTGAATGTAAACGGCAATATTTGTTGGAGTGATTTCGTGTGCTATTGCTATATTTCTAATGCTTA
Organism: uncultured Methylophilaceae bacterium; assembly: GCA_903953055.1. Classification (GTDB taxonomy): domain Bacteria; phylum Pseudomonadota; class Gammaproteobacteria; order Burkholderiales; family Methylophilaceae; genus Methylopumilus_A. The sequence goes on along the minus strand of CAJBIA010000008.1, from coordinate 68,381 downwards.
TCAGAACAATAGCTGATATAAATAATTTGAAATTCAACATAATGATTACCAACACCGCTTTCTGAAAAATAGAACTTAGGTCAGAACATCCGACCAAATATTTTTGGCCCAGGCTTGCGCATAATTACCCTCTAATTCTGAAGGCTTTTCAGAAACCCCACCCCCTTCAGCAGAAACCATAATTTTCTTATTAGGGTCATAGCGATAAACATTCGCAACATGCATCGCCATCTTATCCGAAACATAGCTATAGCATGTATTAGCAAATACTGGCGCTGAATCTGGCAATTGATTGCTCATAAGCGCCACAATAGCATTAGCACATACACGTGCTTGTGAAGTTGCCATATGGGCAGATTTGGGTAATGCAGCGGATACAGAATCTCCAATAAGATGCACGTTTGGAATTATTTTTGATTCGTAGGTTAAAAAGTCTACTTCGCACCAACGTTTATCGACATTAGCAACACCTGCAATTTGAGCAATTTTTCCTGCGCGTTGCGGCGGAATGACATTCAGCACATCAGCTCGCACAGACTCAAACTCCGTTTTAACTGTTTTTGCTACAACATCAACATCCACCACACTACTATTTGGGCGGTAATCAATCATGCCTGCATACATTTCAGCCCAGACTTTAGTGAATAATCCTTTTTTGGAAATAATCTCTGCATTGGCATCGAGCACAATAATTTTAGAATTCGGCTTGTGATTTTTTAAGTAAAAAGCCACTTGGGAAACTCGCTCATAAGGCCCAGGCGGGCATCGATAGGGTGCTTTGGGAATGCTAATAACGAACACCCCTCCATCCTTCATGCTCTCAAGCTGTTTACGAAGATTAACTGTTTGTACACCAGCTTTCCAGGCATGAGGAACCGCCAACTGAGCTTCTTCACTTTGCAAAACTGGTAATTGTTCATACATAAAATCAATGCCTGGGGCGATAATTAATCTATCGTAAGCTAATTCACCCCGCTTCATTTTGACTACACGATCTGACGTATCGATCGCCACAACCTCATCTGAAACCCATTGAATACCATGATTACTTTTTAGCATGTCGTAGCCAAAAGTCAGTTCATTGATGTTCTTGGTGCCCCCCAAAACCAAATTACTCAGTGGGCATGAAACAAACTGAGTTCGTGGCTCAACCATGATGACATCTAAACTTCCATTGCTCCAGGAACGTAAATATTTAGCTGCCGTGGCCCCTGCATAACCACCCCCAATAACTACAATGCGCCCTTTCGACTGAGTGATCGCCTTTGAAATCATTGGAAAAGAAATTAGGGCTGTTGTAGCAGCAATTTTTAGAAAATCACGTCTATCTATCGCCATATTATTGCTCCAACAGTTGGCTGGGTGGAATTAATGCGCTTACTCGTTTTTGTTCAGAAAAGTACACTGCTAAAGCATTAATTTCTTCAACTGTCAGTCCTTTGGCATGCCGATGCATAACGGTAGAACTTCGACTACCATTTCTAAAGGACATCATTTGCAAAACCAAATGTGAAGCGTCCAAACCAGCCAGTACAGAAGTACCACCTACGCTATTGCCTTGACTACCATGGCAAGCCGCGCAAGAGGCCGCTAAAGTTTGAATATGCGAACTAGAAATTTGAACTTCATCCGCATATACATTTAGGCTAAAAACAAAAAAACCCACAAACACCAGTAGATATCTGTGGGTTAATCGATAAAACTTATGAACATTCTTGCAATTGATCATCTGTTTAAATTGATCCATTTTAGTTTGATAAACTCAAACTAGAAGCATTTTTCTTCTTTACAACCATCATCTTTAGCGCCAAAAGAAATTAACAGATCAACCATTTTTGTATTACCGGTATCACGAACTGCACGGACAATCGATACATCGCCACGTAATTTTAAATTCCAATCCGCGCCTTTTGATGCAAGATATTTCACAACTTCGGTATAACCATCAAATGCAGCCATTTCACCTGCTGACATTTTAGTGAGAGGATGGGTATAGTTAACCTCAGCTCCGTGCTCTACTAAAAACTTAACAACACCCAATTGATTCTTGTTTGCAGCAATTTGCAATGCCGACCATGCAAAAAATTTCTCATTTACATCGACACCAGAATCCAAGTATTTTTTAACAACTTTGACATTACCATCACGCAAAGCCTCTGTGTATTCAACTTGCTGGTCACTTTCCATTGCAAAAGATGCAAATGGAATGCTTAATGCGATGACCATCATCAATGTTTTAATAAATTTCATTTATTACTCTCCAAATTATTTTTAATTAATAAACTTTCTTGCATTTCTAAACATACGTATCCAAGCGCCATCTTCACCCCAAGCATCTGGATGCCAAGAATTTTGCACCGTACGGAAAACTCGTTCCGGATGGGGCATCATAATACTAAAACGCCCATCTTTAGTAGTTAAACCAGTAATTCCCTGTGGGGAGCCATTTGGGTTAAATGGATACACCTCAGTTGAATGTCCAGCATTATCTACAAACTTCATACTCACTAACTTATCAGCAACAACTGCATTGACAGCAGATTCTGAAGAAAATTCCGCAAAACCTTCGCCGTGAGCAACAGCAATTGGCATGCGGCTTCCAGCCATGCCTGCAAAGAAAAGTGATGGCGACTCTTGCACTTCCACCATGGCGAAGCGTGCCTCAAACTGTTCTGATTTATTGCGCACAAAATGAGGCCATTGCTCAGCCCCTGGAATAATGCTGTGCAAGTTACTCATCATTTGACAGCCATTACAAACGCCCAATGAGAAAGATTCTTGCCGCTGAAAGAATGCTGAAAATTCGTCGCTAGCCCGAGCATTAAACAATATAGACTTTGCCCAACCCTCGCCAGCCCCCAGGACGTCACCATAAGAGAAGCCACCGCAAGCTACAAGTCCAGCAAAATTCCTTAAACTTACACGACCAGTAATGATATCGCTCATGTGAATGTCATAAGTAGCGAACCCTGCACGATCAAATGCAGCCGCCATTTCAGTCTGGCCATTTACACCCTGTTCTCGCAAAATCGCCATTTTTGGACGTACACCGGAATTGATATAAGGCGCTGCAACATCGTCCGCAGGATCAAATGTTAATTTAGCATGCAAACCAACATCCTCTGTGTTCAAGATGCGGTCATACTCTTGTTGAGCACAGACTGGGTTATCTCGCATTTTTTGTATTTGGTAAGTGGTTTCAGACCAAGCTCGATGCAAATCAACACATGATGCTTCAAAAATGGCGTTCCCAGATTGCCAGATAGTAATCATATTGCCAGAGGATGCATCGCCAATCATATGCACACAATTTGGTAATGATTTTATCAAACTTGCTTTAACCGAATCCTCATCAGCAGCGCGAACTTGAATCACCGCTCCTAATTCTTCATTGTAAAGAATACTTGCGGGATCACCCGCCAAACTATCAATATTGACATTTAAACCACAATGTCCAGCAAACGCCATTTCAGTCAATGTGGTAAATAAGCCCCCATCCGAACGGTCATGGTAAGCAAGTAGTTTCCCATCCAAATTGAGCTGTTGAATCACACCAAAGAAATTTTTCAAACGGGCAGCGTCATCTACATCTGGCGCATCATTGCCAACTGCACCATATACTTGCGCCAAAGCTGATCCACCCATGCGGTTTTTACCTGCCCCCAAATCGATCAAAATGAGTTTTGTCTTTTCCAAATCATTTTTTAATTGTGGTGTAAGTGTTTTACGAGCATCTGCTGTCGCTGCGAATGCAGTAACCACTAGTGAAATTGGGGACGTAACTGCCTTTTTCTCCCCATTCTCATCCCAAACCGTCTTCATCGACATGGAATCTTTTCCGACAGGAATGCTTATGCCAAGGGCAGGACATAGATCCATTCCCACGGCTTTAACTGTGTCAAAAAGCGCAGCATCTTCCCCTTCGTGGCCAGCAGGAGCCATCCAGTTAGCAGATAGCTTCAGATCGCTAATATCATTAATCAAACTTGCCGCAATATTGGTAATCGACTCACCGATCGCCATACGGCCTGATGCAGGCGCATTAATTAGCGCTAGAGGTGCTTTTTCGCCAATCGCAAAAGCTTCGCCTTGATAGGTTTCATAACCGGCTAGAGTCACAGCCACATCAGCAACAGGAATTTGCCAAGGACCAACCATTTGATCACGTGCAATTAGTCCGGTCACAGAGCGATCACCAATGGTTATAAGAAAGGTTTTATCTGCGACACCCGGAAGACGAAGAACACGATTTGCAGCATCTTTTAAATCAATACTTGATGTATCAAATGTTGGCAAAGTACGTCTTACATGTTTAACATCGCGCAACATTTTAGGAGGCTTACCTAGCAACACTGATAAATCTATGTCAACGGGCTGGTTTCCAAAATGTCGATCTGCTACGGTTAAATGGCGACTTTTAACGGCCTCTCCCACGACTGCAAAAGGACATCGTTCCCGCTCGCAGATTTCAGAAAAACGTGGTAAGTCTTCCTTTTTGACGGCCATGACATAACGCTCTTGCGCTTCATTGCTCCAAAGCTCGCGCGGAGACATGCCAGGCTCTTCGTTATGCACATCTCGCAACTGAAATATTGCGCCTACGCCAGCATCGTTAACTAATTCAGGAAAAGCGTTGGAGATGCCGCCAGCACCTACGTCATGGATACTCAAAATCGGGTTTTTGTCACCCAACTGCCAGCAACGGTCAATCACCTCTTGTGCACGACGTTCTAATTCTGGATTGCCACGTTGGACTGAATCAAAGTCTAAATTTTCGGCGTTAGCCCCAGTATCCATACTCGAAGCAGCACCTCCACCTAGACCAATCAACATCGCCGGACCGCCTAATTGAATGAGACAGGCTCCCGCTGGGATCGGATTCTTTTTTGAATGTTTTGCAGAAATATTACCCACGCCACCCGCCAACATAATTGGCTTATGGTAGCCGCGCATTTCTCCTGCAGTCTCTAATTCAAAAGTGCGGAAATACCCCGCAATGTTGGGGCGACCAAATTCATTGTTATAAGCAGCACCACCAAGGGGGCCATCAATCATAATTTGTAGAGGAGAAGCTGTACGTGAAGGTTTGCCGTAATCACCTTCCCATGGCTGTCCAAACCCTGGGATATTCAAGTTGGAGACAGAAAAGCCTGTCAAGCCTGCTTTGGGCTTCGACCCACTCCCTGTAGCGCCCTCATCTCGAATCTCTCCACCTGCACCAGTTGCTGCTCCAGCAAAAGGGGAAATTGCAGTTGGATGGTTATGCGTTTCAACTTTCATCAAGTAATGCATTTCTTCGTCGATAAAACCGTAAGCACCATCCGCTTGCGGGTAAAATCGCTTAGTTTTTTGGCCTGCTGATCCAGCAACTATAGATGCATTATCTGAATAAGCGACGACCGTAGCGCCTGGATTTAATTTATGTGTATTACGGATCATACCGAACAGCGACTGCGCTTGAGGCACATCATCGACAATCCAATCCGCATTAAAAATCTTATGCCGGCAGTGTTCTGAATTCGCTTGTGCGAACATCATCAACTCGACATCAGTAGGGTTACGACCAATTCGTATAAAATTTTCTAATAGGTAATCAACTTCATCTGGCGAGAGCGCTAAGCCCAAGTCTGCATTAGCTTGATTAAGGGCCGCCCGACCACCCACCAAAATATCTATACTAGATAATGGCGCTGGCGTTGCTTCATGATAAAGCTTATCTGCCTCAGACAAACTTCCAAATACTACTTCGGTCATGCGGTCATGAATTACAGCTTTAACAGCCTGTTTTTCAGCATCGTTCAACGCTGACCCATCAAGCTTACTGACGTAGTAAGCAATGCCACGTTCAATACGTTGCATATTCGACAAACCACAATGCTTTGCAATGTCTGTTGCACGGGATGCCCAAGGTGAAATTGTCCCAGGACGTGGAATCACCAAAAACAGTTCACCAATAGCGGCCTCTTCATCCATCCGAGGGCCGTAAGTTAAGATTTTAGTTAAGGTATCCAATTCAGTTGCATTCAGTTGCCCCTCATTCCAAGCAAAGTGCCAAAAATCTGCATGCACTGCCATAATTTGAGGTGCTGTTTGACTTAAACTCGCAAGGATTTTTTGAAGTCTAAAAGAGGATAGCGCCGCGCTACCGCGCAAACTGAGCATAGAATGGGACATGGCCTAGGAAGCTGAAATGATAAAAGCATTATTTTACCCGAAATCGAGATTAATATAGCCCAATGAAATTGTTGTTTTGTAAAGGAACTAACCAAGCCATTACACAGGGAATAATCTCTTAAGAAAATGGTATAAACTGATACTTAAGCTTTTTTATTGGGTTAAAGAGCATGACGCATTCAGAAAAAACAATACAATTAGCAATTAATGGCATGCACTGTGGAAGTTGTGTCAAAAAAGTAACGGCCGTCCTCCAGCCTTTTACTGAAGAAGTAAAAGTCACGCTAAGTCCTCCAGTCGCAAGTCTAAAAAATCCAATAGCTTCAATCGCCCAGCTCAATAAAGCACTTGCTAAAGTTGGTGAATACAATGTATCTGAATTAAACCTCACTAAAACAAGCCAAGCCCCGCTTAAGGATCAACCAATCGCAAATTGGGTTCGCACATATCAACCACTATTTTTGATAGTTGGTTATATCCTTTTGACCACTTTAACCATTAACTTTTCGCAAGAGCCTTTTAACATTGAGCGCTGGATGATGCATTTCATGGCAGGTTTCTTTTTAGTGTTTTCATTTTTTAAAATGCTAAGCATCCATGCATTTGCAAACAGCTATGCGATGTATGACTTGCTGGCCATGCGAAGTAAAATTTATGGGTTCATTTACCCATTTATTGAACTTACTCTTGGGCTAGCTTATTTATTAGCGTTTGAACCTAGAATTACCAATACAGCAACAGTCGTTATAATGGGATTTTCAAGTTTAGGTGTAATTCGTGCAGTAATAAAAAAACAAAAAATTAGATGTGCTTGCCTTGGAACAGTATTCGAATTGCCGATGTCGACAATTACTATCATCGAAGACTTACTTATGGCTGGGATGGCCGCTTGGATGCTGATTTAAAAGGGCATAGAAATGCAAGGTAATTACTACCAACTATCAACAGGCAAAGTTGCTGCACTAGAAATCAACACCCCCTTCCCCCCTGCCTCTAACGCCCTTAAAGAACCGAATGGTTTGTTAGCTATAGGTGGGGATTTATCAAAAGAGCGCTTATTAAATGCCTATCGCTCAGGCATCTTTCCTTGGTTTAGCGAAGGAGATCCAGTTCTATGGTGGAGCCCCAATCCGCGCATGGTGCTTTTTCCACAAGATCTTAAAATCTCAAAGTCACTCAATAAACGATTAAACAAAAATGATTACGAAGTGAGATTCAATACGAATTTTCGCCAAGTGATTGAAGCTTGCGCGAATACTCATCGTGCCGACCAAAAAGGCACTTGGATTACCTCAGGGATCATAGATGCTTATTGTGAGCTGCATTCTTTAGGCTATGCACATTCAGCAGAAACATGGATTGATAACACATTAGTTGGCGGCTTATACGGCATTAAGATTAATAAGATGTTTTATGGCGAATCGATGTTTCACCATGTTACAGACGCTTCAAAAATTGCATTCACGCTGTTAGTACAATTCTTAAAGAACGAAGGCGTCGAAATGATAGATTGTCAAATGAACACAAAACATCTTGCGTCTTTAGGAGCACATGAAATTAGTCGAACTGAATTTATGAATAAGATGAATAAGTTAATAGAATCAGATGACTAATCCTGTCGAATCAGCACTGCAAAAAATTCAGTTTTATGTCACTGCGCCATATTCTTGTGGTTATCTGCCCAATCAATTATCACAATCACTAATCGCCACACCACAGCATCTAGTAGACTCTCAGCAATACAGTAAGCTTATTAAGCAAGGCTTTAGACGTAGCGGTAAATTTGTCTATCGTCCGCATTGCGAAAAATGTAACGCCTGCATTCCAGTTCGACTTCCTGTGGCTGATTTTAAAGCCTCACGCAGTCAAAAACGCGCTTACAAACAACACCAAACGCTTGATGCCAAGATTTCTCCTGTTTTTTTTGAAAAAGCACATTTTGAGCTATATAAGGCATACCAAGTTGCCCGGCATGATGGTAATGACAAAGATGAAACGGCGGAACAATATCGAAATTTTTTGGTGCAGAGCAATGTCAATACGCTCTTAATTTCTTTTACATTAAATGGCATGCTTAAAATTGTAAGCGTGGTCGATATCATTGAAGATGGCGTTTCTGCTGTTTATACCTTTTATGACACCAATGACACCCAAGCAAGCTACGGCAATTACAGCATTATGTGGCTAATCAATTGGTGTACTGAACTCAAATTACCTTATCTCTACTTAGGCTATTGGATAAAAAACAGTCCAAAAATGGTTTACAAAGAGAAATTCACGCCACAAGAAGCTCTGATTGATGGTGAATGGCAAAAGATGCTTAGACCCAATCCATAAATCAGACAATCCCAGCATGTCGATGCTACAATTCTTCATTCAATCTTCTGCAAAGCAATATACTTGAATAAAATCGTCATTTTTGGTGTTGGGCTAATTGGTGGCTCTGTTGCGCTCGCACTTAAAAAAAAGAATATCGCGCTTAAAATCGTGGGCGTTGGTCGTAATGCTGAAAATCTTCAAATGGCGCTCGCATTAGGCGTCATTGATGAAGTAGGATCAAACATTCCCAAGGCTCTCGCTGATGCCGATTTGGTCATGATTGCGACGCCCGTAGCCCAAACTCCAATGATTTTGGAAACCATCATTCCTCACCTTTCAGAAAAAACAATAATTACGGATGCTGGCAGTACAAAATCAGATATAGCAAAATACGTCCAAAGCGCATCCAAATTTGCCAAAAACCCAGAAAAGTTTCTAAGTCAGTTTGTGGGTGGACATCCAGTTGCTGGTGCAGAAAAAAGTGGTGTAAGTGCTGCTAATGCGGATTTGTTTATTGGCAAAAATATCGTATTAACCCCCGACCAACATACCTCTGAAAACGCCATCAACGTCGTACGTAATTTATGGCTAACTACAGGTGCAAATGTAAGTGAAATGTCAGCGCTAGCCCATGACCAAATCTTTGCTGCCGTCAGTCATTTGCCACACTTATTAGCATTTGCTTTGGTCAACGATCTAGCAAAGCGTCCAAACGCAAAACAATTATTTGATTTTGCTGCTAGCGGCTTTAGGGACTTCACCCGTATTGCTGGTAGTTCACCGGAAATGTGGCGTGATATTAGCTTAGCCAACAAAAATGCTTTGTTAGACGAATTAGAAACATACCAAGCTGAAATTTCTGCTTTGCAGCAATTATTAAAAAACGAAGATACTCGAGGCTTGCTTTCGATGTTTGAGCATGCAAGTCAAGCACGCCAAACATGGCAAAAAGGACGAGAAAACTCATAATTACGATGGAATCGATTACCTTAAAGCCTTCCAGCCTAGTTGCTGGAATAATTAAATTGCCAGGATCAAAAAGCATTTCGAATCGGATCTTGTTACTTGCCGCTTTTTCAAATGGCATCACAGAAATTCGTGACCTATTGGTTTCAGACGATACTGCAAGAATGCTAGAGTCTTTAGAAAAGCTTGGCATCCCGCTTGAAAAAGTCGGAGAAAATGATTGGCGAGTAACAGGCAATAGCGGCAAGCTCTGTGTAAAAGAAGCCGACTTATTTTTAGGTAACGCTGGCACTGCTTTTAGACCCCTTACAGCCGCCCTAGCTTTGTCTCATGGCAATTTCAGATTGTCTGGTATCGCCCGGATGCATGAGCGGCCAATCGGGGACTTGGTAGATGCCTTACGTCAAGCAGGCGCTGATATTGCATACCTTGAGAACGCTGGCTATCCGCCACTCAAGATCAAACCTGCAAACATTCAATCATCTGAAGCCATAAAAATTCGTGGTGATGTTTCTAGCCAGTTTTTAACTGCTTTACTGATGGCATTACCACTTACCGGGCAAGCTTTCACTATTGAAGTTTTGGGCGAGCTAATTTCAAAGCCTTATATAGAAATCACATTGAATTTAATGCGCCGTTTTGGCGTAAATGTTCGGCGTAATGACTGGCAGCAATTCTTCATCGAAAAAAATAGCCAATACCAAAGCCCGAAAGAAATTTTTGTAGAGGGAGATGCCTCTTCTGCCTCATATTTTCTTGCTGCCGGGGCAATTGCAGCAGATTCTAATGGGCTTAAAATTGAGGGGGTTTCCTCCGATAGCATTCAAGGGGATATCAAGTTTGCCGATGAAATCGGCAAAATGGGTGCCAAAATTGAATATGGCAAAAATTTTATTATTGTAAAACGCGCCTTGGGGAAATTAAAAGCGATCGATCTAGACTGCAATCACATTCCTGATGCAGCAATGACCCTAGCAATTTTGGCATTATTCGCCGAGGGGACAACTAAATTACGCAATATTGGCAGTTGGCGGGTAAAAGAGACTGACCGTATTAGTGCGATGGCTAATGAACTTCGCAAGGTGGGCGCAATCGTTGAGGAGGGAATTGATTATATCTATATCACCCCACCCAAAGAGCTAATTAAGAATGCTGTAATTGACACTTACGATGATCACCGCATGGCAATGTGTTTTTCTTTGGTAAGTTTGGGTGGAGTTTCTATCGTAATTAACGATCCCAAATGCGTGGGCAAAACCTTCCCTGACTATTTTGAGACGTTTGCAAATATCGTTAAATAAAAATGTCTAAAAGCTACATCCCTGTCATTGCAATCGATGGTCCTTCAGCTTCTGGCAAAGGGACAGTTGCCCAAATTGTTGCTAACAATTTAGGATATCACTACTTGGACTCTGGGGCGCTTTATAGAATTGTTGCATTAGCCGCTCTAGAAAAAGGGGTTGATTGGCAAGCAGAAGAAGCTATCGCGAAATTAGTTCCTCAATTAAATATTGCTTTTGCGCAAGGTGAAATTTATCTTAATAACTCCAATGTGTCTGAAAGAATTCGTACTGAAAAAATTGGGCAAGGTGCATCGCAAGTTGCGGCACACCCCATGGTCAGATTGGCATTGGTAAACTTACAACATAGTTTTAGACAAACTCCAGGCTTAGTTGCAGATGGTCGAGATATGGCAAGCGTCATTTTTCCGGATGCCACAGTCAAAATTTTCTTAACTGCAACTGCCGAAGTACGGGCAGAAAGAAGATACAAACAACTTGTTAGTAAGGGCCAAAAAGCAGATTACCAAAAAATTTTAATGGATTTACAAGACCGTGATGCTCGCGATACTAATCGTGCCACCTCCCCATTGATACCAGACCCTGAAGCAAGTTTATTAGAAACGAGTGAGCTCACTGTTGAAGAGGCTGTAAACATAGTGCAAGCAACACTTTTAAAAAATGTTTAGCCTCAAACATAAGAACGTTTTATATGATTTAGAAAAAGGCTATAAAACAAACAAAATATTAAAAAATACTTAATTAAATTATTGTTTTATTGTAAAATCTTTCTTTGTTCTAAATAATTTGGTTTTGCGTGTCCCTAAAACTCGCAATTTTTTTAATTTACCCCACTGCACGGTGGGATTACTTAGGTACCTTTTAATGGCTAATGTTTCAACCTCAACCGCCCCTATAGGCGAAAGTTTCGCAGCGTTATTTGAAGAAAGTCTTGCTCGCCAAGAAATGCGCTCAGGTGAAGTAATCACCGCGGAAGTTGTTTCAATTGATTCTGATTTCGTTGTAGTTAATGCCGGTCTCAAATCTGAAAGCGTAATTGACGCAACCGAGTTTTTAAATGACCGTGGCGAAATTGAAGTCCAAGTTGGCGACTTCGTTAAAGTTTGCATCGAGTCATTAGAAGATGGTTACGGCTCAACAAAATTATCACGTGAAAAAGCGAAACGTCTAGCAGCATGGCTAGATCTTGAAGAAGCGATGAATGAAGCTCGCATCATCAAGGGCATGGTAAATGGTCGCGTCAAGGGCGGATTAACTGTCATGGTGAATGGTATACGCGCCTTCCTTCCTGGCTCATTGGTTGATTTACGTCCAGTAAAAGATACGACACCATTCGAAAACAAAGAGTGGGATTTCAAAGTAATAAAGCTAGATCGCAAACGCAATAACGTTGTTGTTTCACGTCGCGCTGTTCTAGAAGACAGCATGGGTGCTGATCGTGAAGCATTAATGGGTTCACTAAAAGAAGGTGCTGTTGTTAAAGGTATTGTGAAAAACATTACTGATTATGGTGCATTCGTTGACTTGGGTGGCATCGATGGTTTGCTCCACATTACCGACTTGGCATGGCGCCGTGTAAAACACCCATCAGAAGTTTTGACTGTTGGTGAAGAAGTTGAAGCCAAAATCCTTAAGTTTGATCAAGATAAAAACCGTGTATCTCTTGGAATTAAACAACTTGGCGATGATCCATGGGTTGCATTAAGCCGTCGATACCCAGCCAATACTCGTTTATTCGGCAAAGTAACTAACTTAACTGACTACGGTGCATTCGTTGAAATTGAACCAGGCATTGAAGGCCTTGTTCACGTTTCAGAAATGGATTGGACTAACAAAAATGTCCATCCAGCCAAGATAGCTCAATTAGGTGATGAAGTTGAAGTTATGATTCTAGAGATCGACGAAGATCGTCGTCGTTTATCTTTGGGCATGAAGCAATGTCAAACAAATCCATGGGATGACTTCGCTGCAACCCATAAGAAATCAGACAAGGTAAGCGGGCAAATTAAATCTATCACCGACTTCGGTGTATTCATTGGGTTACCAGGCGGGATTGATGGTTTAGTTCACTTATCAGATCTTTCATGGACACAAACTGGCGAAGAAGCAATTCGAAACTTCAAAAAAGGTGACGAGCTTGAAGCGCTAGTATTGAGCATTGATGTTGAAAAAGAACGAATTTCACTAGGGGTTAAGCAACTTACGCCTGATCCATCTGGTGCAACTTCAGAAGAAAAACCTGAAGCTAAACCTAAAGCTAAAGCAACAAAAGCAGCTAAAGAAGCAACTCAAGTGCCAGATGATGGCGCTGCAACCGCAGGCACTACAAATTTAGGCGCATTGCTTAAAGCTAAGCTTGATAGCAAAAATAACGAATAAGGTGGAAAGCAATGACAAAATCTGAGCTTATTCTTAACTTAGCAGCACGTTTTCCTCAGCTTGTAGTCAAAGATGCTGAACTTTCAGTCAAAGCAATTGTTGACTCAATGACGGAAAACTTAGCAGCTGGTGAGCGAATTGAAATTAGAGGCTTTGGTAGTTTCAGTCTAAATTACAGACCGCCTCGCCTAGGTCGCAATCCAAAAACTGGCAGTAAAGTTGAAGTGCCTGCTAAGCATGTACCTCATTTTAAAGCTGGAAAAGAGTTACGTGAACGCGTAGATTTAGTCTAGCTTCTAAGCGTCATCCATCAATCAGTTTTATTTTGGTTGATTCTCAAAAACGGTAGTTTCCAAAATCGAAAGATCGAGGATCTGCCGTTTTTTTATATCATTTTTACCTAGCCCTTTTTAGCTAGCGCCAGTAAAATCGAAAACATGCGAATTATTTACACAATTTTGGGCACAACACTATTCATTCTTCTGACAGGTTTTGCCCTGAAGAATGCTTACCCAGTCACCCTTTTTTATTATCTAGGCGCATCATGGCAAGCCCCATTTTCACTCATATTATTCATAGTATTTTTGTCGGGTATAGTTGCCAGCCTAATTGCCATCATGCCGACATTTATTAAACTTCGCCGCGAGTTAAATCGATTAAGAAATGAAAATGTTTATTCAAACAAGATTCAAGGCGAGAAATAATGGATTTTGAATATTGGTGGCTTATTGCCATCCCCCTCTTTTTTGCGCTTGGATGGGTTGCAGCACGAATTGATATCAAACAATTACTGTCTGAATCAACCAGCTTACCTGCTGCTTATTTTAAAGGCTTAAATTTCCTTATTACCGACCAACAGGATAAAGCTATTGAAGCTTTTATTGAGGCTGCTCAGGCCAATTCGGAATCATTAGAACTTCACTTTGCGTTAGGCAGCTTATTCCGCCGAAGCGGCGAAGTAGATCGTGCAATTAATATGCACTTAAGCCTTCTGGAACGTAAGGAATTACCATCTGAACAAAGAAAAGCTATTAAAGCAGAGCTTGCACAAGATTATCTAAAAGCAGGCTTATATGACCGTGCAGAAGAATTATTTAGCGGGTTAGATGATAGTAGGTACAAACAACCAGCGCTTCGCGCCTTATTAGAAATTTATATCCGCGAGCGTGAATGGCAACGTGCTATTAAGACCGCCACTGAACTAGAACGTGTTTCTGGGGTTTCTTTCCGTAAAGAAGTGGCGCAGTTTTATTGTGAAATGGCAATTAAATCCATGCTTGACCAAGATGGTCACACAGCACGACATGAACTTGAGATGGCCTTAGATGCTAATAAAAATTGCGTAAGAGCTAATATCATGCTTGGAGATATGGAAGCAAGTAGCAAAGCATATAAGCTCGCAATCGCCTTCTGGAAACGTGTTGAGTTTCAAAAGCCAGAATATCTCGGACTGGTTGCTCATAAGTTATTGAACAGCTATAGAGAGCTGGGTGAACTTAATGAAGGCATTCAACTAATAAAAGAATATTTTCAAAACTACAAACTACCAACCCTACTCTCTGTGGTATTTGAAATTACTCTCACTGAGCAAGGAGCGGATGCGGCAGCGAATCTAGCGCTCAAGGATTTAGAAAGAAAACCTAGCTTACAAACGTTAGATCAACTCCTAAAAGCGCGGGGACTGCAAAATGCGAATACCAACAGCGACATTAACTTAATGCACCAAACTATCCGTTATGCCATAGGTAACCGCAACGCGTATTATTGTGATCAATGCGGCTTTAAAGCCCGTAACTTCCATTGGCAATGTCCCGCATGCAATGCATGGGAATCTCTTCCTTCGGAACCAAAAGAAACTGCAATTTGAACCACATGATAGATGACCCTAAAATTGTTATTGCTTTAGATTATCCGAGCCCTCAAGTTGCACTTAATTTTGTGCAACAACTGGATCCAAAGCTTTGCAGATTAAAAATAGGGAAAGAGCTATTTACTGCTGCTGGCCCTCAGCTTATTGAAACACTTATCTCAAAGGGCTTTGGAATATTTTTAGATTTAAAATTTCATGATATTCCAACCACTGTCGGCAAAGCCTGCGAAGCAGCAAGTCGATTAGGAGTATGGATGCTGAACGTACATGCATCTGGTGGAAGCGGCATGATGGAAGCGGCACGTGAGGGTGTTGACCGATCAGGCCAAAAACCCCTACTCATTGCTGTAACCGTCCTTACCAGCATGAATCAAAGCATGCTCAATGAAGTTGGGGTGACTGGGTCAGTTGCAGCCCAAGTATTGAAACTTTCTCTACTCACAAAAAAATCCGGTCTTGATGGCGTTGTTTGTTCTGCGCAGGAAGCCCCTGTTTTACGTAAAGCCTTAGGAGACGATTTCTGTTTAGTGACGCCAGGCATTCGTCCTTCAGATACAAACATTGATGATCAATCTCGGGTGGTAACCCCAAGCCAAGGCTTAGCTCTAGGATCGAGCTATTTAGTTATTGGTCGACCAATTACACAGTCACCAACACCGCTAGAAACGCTTATAAAGATCAATAGGGAATTAATGCTATAAAAAAGCCCGCATCAGCGGGCTTTTTTATAGCATTAATAATTTATTTAACCCGCATCCCAGCTTGAGCGCCTATGTCCGGCGATAAAATAAATGGGCCGCCATGCTCATCGCTTGCAGCTAACACCATTCCATCAGACATACCGAACTTCATCTTGCGTGGCGCAAGATTTGCCACCATAACAGTTAATCGACCGATCAAAGTCTCAGGATCGTAAGCAGACTTGATGCCTGCAAATACTTGCCGTGGAGTAGCCTCACCGATATCTAAGCTCAATCTCAGCAACTTTTCTGCACCATCAACATGCTCAGCATTAACAATTTTTGCAATTCGTAAATCTACCTTAGTAAAATCATCAATAGAGATGTAATCACCGTCATTTTCAGACACTATTGGGGCAGGTTTAGATGCCGCCAGCACAGGGGTTTGTTGCAAAGTTTCTTTATTCGCATTTGTCATAGCTTCAATGTTTTTCGAGTCTATTCTGGTAATTAAATGGGTATATTCGTTAATCACATGACCGTCATCAAAGGAATCATTCACGCTAGCCCATGTAAGCGGTGCAATATTTAAGAAACGTTCAATATTATCTGCCAAATCCGGCAATGCTGGCTTTAAGTAAAGTGTAAGTAAGCGGAACATCTCAAGCGCACTTGAACAATCTGCATGTAATTTAGCTTGCGCCACATCACCCGCTTGCTTCGCCACAACCCAAGGTGCCGCCTCTGCAACATCAGCATTAGCCAAATCAGCTAAACGCATAATTTCACGTTGCGCACGGCTATAATCCCGCGCTTCATAAGCTTTAGCAATTTCAGGTGCAGCCGCTTTAATTATTTCTACAACAGCATGTTTATTAGCTGAAACCAATTTCCCAGCAAAGCGCTTATTGATAAACCCCGCCGTGCGGCTAGCGATATTAATGTATTTTCCAACCAAATCACTGTTAACACGAGCAACAAAGTCTTCTAAGTTTAAGTCAATGTCTTCCATACTGCCATTTAGTTTTGCCGCATAGTAATAACGCAAATACTCAGGATTTCCAATATGATCCAAATAGCTCCGCGCAGTAATAAAAGTACCGCGAGACTTAGACATCTTTTCACCATTCACCGTTAAAAAGCCATGCGAGAAAACTTGAGTTGGCTTGCGATAGCCAGCGTACTCCAATGTTGCAGGCCAAAATAAGGCGTGAAAATATAAAATGTCTTTACCAATAAAATGGTAAAGCTCTGTCTTAGAGTCCGATTTCCAATACTCATCAAAATCGAGACCCTTTTTATCACATAGATTTTTAAAACTTGCCATGTAACCGATTGGTGCATCTAACCAAACATAAAAGTACTTGCCTGGCGCATCGGGAATCTCAAAACCAAAATAAGGGGCATCACGAGAGATATCCCAGTCAGACAATTTATTCTCGCCTTCCTCACCGATCCATTCTTTCATCTTGTTAGCAGCTTCTTGTTGCAGCGTCCCAGAACGTGTCCAGCCACGCAGGAAATTGCTGCATTCTGAAAGCTTGAAGAAGTAATGCTCAGTCTCCTTACGCACTGGCGCTGCGCCAGAAACTGCAGAAAATGGATTAATTAACTCCGTTGGATTGTAAGTTGCACCGCAGACTTCACATGAATCTCCATATTGATCCTTTGCATGACACTTAGGGCATTCGCCTTTGATGAAACGATCAGGCAAAAACATATTTTTAACAGGATCATAAAACTGTTCTATGGTTTTTATTGCAATTTTTCCATTCTCTTTAAGCGCCTTGTAAATACTACTTGCTAGCGCTTTATTTTCAGACGAGTTGGTTGAATAGTAATTATCAAACTCAACTAAAAAATCTGAGAAATCCGCATAATGCTCTTTATGCACTTTTGCGATTAAAGCCTCTGGTGTAATCCCCTCTTTTTCAGCCCGCAACATGATCGGTGTTCCATGAGTATCATCTGCACAGACATAATGCACCGTATGCCCCTGCATTTTTTGAAAACGCACCCAAATGTCAGTCTGGATATACTCAACCAAATGGCCTAAATGGATACTGCCATTCGCATAAGGCAGTGCTGAAGTAATAAGAATTTTACGACTCATGAATTTCAATCTATTTGTAAATTGTTCGAATACGCCCATTTTAACAAATGACGAGCGCTTTCACATGCGTTAAAATTACCTTAATCTTTTACTCAAGAATTATTGCAAGGGAATTTAGATGGCAATTTCAGAATTAGACATTCAAAATGTTCTCAAAAAATTGATAGATCCAAACACTGGGGTGGATTTCATCTCAAGCAAGTCGGCAAAAAACATTCAAATTGATGGCAACAGTCTTTCAATAGATATCGTTTTAGGATATCCAGCAAAAAGCGTACTTTCTGAACTGAAGAGTCTGATTGAAACTCAATTGAGTTCGATTGTTGGCATAGAAAAAGTGACAATCAACATCGGCAGTCGGATCGTTCCGCATAGCGTTCAGCGCGGGGTCCCCCTCATTCAGAACGTTAAGAACATTATTGCAATCGCTTCTGGCAAAGGCGGCGTAGGCAAATCAACGACTGCAGTTAATCTAGCACTAGCGCTAGCAGAAGAGGGTGCTAATGTTGGCATTTTAGATGCTGACATCTATGGCCCAAGTCAACCACAGATGCTAGGCATTTCAGGAAGGCCTGACAGTGCTGACGGAAAAAGTATAGAAGCTATGCAAGCTCATGGCATTCAAGCCATGTCGATAGGATTTTTAATTGATATCGATACTCCGATGGTGTGGCGAGGCCCAATGGTAACTGGGGCGCTAGAACAATTGCTACGAGATACCCGATGGAAAAATTTAGATTATTTAATTGTCGACTTACCACCTGGCACTGGTGACATCCAACTGACACTTTCGCAAAAGGTTCCAGTAACTGGAGCTATTATAGTCACCACACCACAAGATATTGCGCTTTTGGATGCTCGCAAGGGCCTCAAAATGTTCGAAAAAGTGGGAATCCCAATTTTAGGGATTGTGGAAAACATGAGCACGCATATATGCTCGAATTGTGGACATGAGGAGCATATTTTTGGCGCAGGTGGTGGCGAAGCAATGTGTAAGGACTACAACGTAGACTTACTTGGCAGCTTACCATTAGATATTAAAATTCGAGAGCAATCAGACGGTGGAAAACCCATCGTAATTAGCGAACCTAATGGTGAAATTGCCAACATCTACAAACAAATTGCTAGAAAGACAGCATCCAAGCTCTCTCAACTAGCGCTAGATCAAAGCAGTAAGTTCCCAAATATTGTAATTCAAAATACCTAAACAAGAACTCCGACATTCGGGGTTCTTGTTTAGGTGCATTCCAAGACTAACGGTTCTCTCCTAATACGTCACGCCAAAACAATAAACATCAACACCATTTTCAGGTGTAATCAAAGTAGCTGGAATGGCGACCCCTTGACGCCAATTATTCACAGCCTCTTGCTTGCCTGCCCCCGTCACCAAGAAAATTACCTCTCGGGTGTTGCTTAAACGCTGCTGACTCATTGTGATTCGATCAGATGGTGGTTTAGGTGCGTCAAATACAGGCACTGCATCAGCAGAATTGTCGACTGCTTGATTGGGAAATAAGCTAGCCGTATGACCGTCTTCACCCAATCCTAAAAGCACCAAATCAAACGCTAGTAGCCCATGAAGCGTTTTAGCATAGGCTTTGGCGCCATCAATATTACCCAATTCAGCTGGGATATCATGAATTTGATTTGCAGGAATGCTTACATGATTTAGCCAAGTAGTGCGAGCCATTAAACTATTGCGTTCAGCATTATCTTTTGGCAAGCAACGGTCATCATTGTGATAAATATGCCAATGCGCCCAATCTGCGTTTGCTTCTTTAAGTAAAGCATAAACGCTTTTAGGCGTTGCACCCCCTGCTAAAACAATTGAAAAATGACCACGAGTGGCGATTGCCTCATCCGCTGCAGCTAAAATTCTATTTAATGTTGCATGATTAATTGCGTCTTGTGTTTCAAAATCGTGCCAGCGGCTGATTTGCTTTGATTTTTCTTGGTTTGTGTTTTGCATGATGCAAAGCCTTCACGTTATAATTGCTTACTATTTTAATGAATCAATTTAGCTCGCCATCTTACCCAAAAGGACGACGGCAGACTATATCCTAATCAAGGAAAAACAATGAAACTTGCAATGATCGGTTTGGGCAAGATGGGTGGAAACATGACCTCACGCTTGCTTCGCAGTGGTATAGATGTTGTTGGATATGATAGAAGTATAGAAGTTGTGACAAAGCTAACCGAAAATGAAGGCATGATTGCGGCGTGCTCGGTACCCGATGCAGTTTCAAAATTGGGCGATAACGGCGAAAAACGGATTGTTTGGTTAATGCTGCCAAGCGGCGAACCCACTGAAATTGAAATTCAAAATCTTGCTCATATGCTTTCTAAAGGCGACATCATTATTGATGGGGGCAATTCAAACTACAAAGATAGTCAACGCCGAGGCGCTTGGTTAGCAGAACGTGGTATTGGTTTTATGGATGCCGGGACATCAGGCGGGATTTGGGGCTTAGAAAATGGGTACTGCCTAATGGTTGGTAGCACCCCTGAAATCGCAAAAGTAGTAGAACCTATCCTAATAGCCCTTGCCCCATCTAAAGAGCACGGTTGGGCTCATGTTGGTCCAGTTGGTTCTGGTCACTTCACCAAAATGATTCATAACGGTATCGAATACGGCATGATGCAAGCCATGGCTGAAGGTCTGGATCTATTAAAAGGCAAAACAGATTTCCATTTAGATTTAGCGCAAGTCACAGAGTTGTGGCGTCATGGTTCAGTGGTTCGAAGCTGGCTATTAGATTTAACAGCTGATGCGCTTAAGGAAGACCAAGAATTAACTGCGGTTGCTCCATACGTTGCTGATTCTGGCGAAGGGCGTTGGACAGTAATGGAGTCTGTTGAGCAAGGGGTTGCTGCACCCGTATTAACACTTGCATTACAAGCTCGCTTTAGAAGCCAAGACGCAACTGGCTACAGCTACAAGTTATTATCAATGATGCGCAATGGCTTTGGTGGTCATTTCGTCAAGTCCGTTAACGACTAAGCACAAAAACTCATGGCGGCCATTGAACAATGGTCGCTTATCAAACCCGAAACTTTAGGAAAATTGAAGTAATGAGCAAACAAATCGATCCTTGTACCCTTGTCTTATTTGGCGCTAGCGGTAATTTATCTCGTATCAAGTTAATTCCCGGCCTGTTCCGTTTAGATGCTGCTGGGCGCTTACCAGATCATATGGTTATTTTATCTGTGGGTCGCGGTGACATTTCTCAAGACGATTGGCATAAAGAAATCAAAGGCATGTTGGACGCTAAATTTAAAGGCGGCTTTGACGCAAAAGTATTTGAACGTTTTATCGCACGCAACCATTACCACGCCAACCCACCAACCGATCCGAATGCTTTCGAAAAAATGCGGGATAAGTTGAGTGATCAAAAAGTGTTTCCACAAAACCTAGCTTATTTCTTGTCTGTGCGCCCTACTGACTTTGCGCCAGTAGTGGAACAACTTTCAGGCGTAGGGTTACTTGATGAAAGCAAATATTGGCGACGTGTGTTGATTGAAAAGCCATTTGGCACTGATCTCGCAAGTGCACAAGATCTTCAATTAAAAATCACGAAGCACTTAAAAGAGAGTCAAATTTACCGCATTGACCATTACCTCGGTAAATCAGCGATTCAAAACATCATGTTGACTCGCTTTACCAACGCGATTTTTGAACCCCTTTGGAACAGAGAGTATATCGACCACGTACAAATCACCAACAATGAAACATTAGGCGTTGGCGAACGCACAACCTTCTACGATGCAACTGGCGCTCTTAGAGACATGTTTCAAAGCCATTTACTGCAAACAATGGCACTTGTGGCAATGGAAAAGCCAAAAGACCTAACACCTGATAGCATACGCGCAGAAAAAATCAAAGTTTTAGAATCCATTCGCCCCATTGACTTAGCAAACTTCAATAAACAAGTATTCCGTGCTCAGTATGCTGCTGGTCGTGTTTGTGCAAGTGACGGGCACGGTGAAAACGTCCCTGGCTACTTGGAAGAAGTAAAACGTGATGGACTTGGCGATATAAGCTTCACAGAAACCTACGCTGCCGTTAAATTATTTATTGATAACCCTCGCTGGAATGGCGTGCCGTTCTATGTCCGCACAGGCAAACGTATGCATGAAGGTAACACTGCTATTGCCATTCGTTTCAAACAATCACCAATCGAATTAAAAGAAGGTCAACATCACAACTGGCTGATCATCAATATTCAACCGCGTGAATGTGTGAAAATTGAGATGGAATCAAAGATTCCTGGTTTGGATATTGCGACACGCACGATGAGCATTGATGGACCACAGCGCAAACAAGATGACGAAACAATCGATTCATACGAAACATTGATGTTGAATTTAATGGAAGGTGACCCTTCACAATATCTGCACATTAGTGAAGTCGAAGCGCAATGGCGTTTGGTTGACCAGATTGTAAACGCATGGGCAAAAGATAAAACGCCATTGCATCAATACCGTGCTGGCAACCGCGACCCAGAAGAGTCTAGCGTAATTTTCGAAGCAGAAGACCAGTTCTGGCGTTACAGCATTGAGCTGGGTGGCGACCAACACTAATGTTGTGATTACAAATCGCCTGCGCGGATTGCCAGTAAAATGGCATAATGCGTGGGCATTTTAATTTAGTTATTTTTGTTTTTTAATGGATGGTTGAGTGAATAATGAGCATTAAATCGGATAATTGGATACGCCGCATGGCCGAACAACATGGCATGATAGAGCCGTTTGAGCCAAATCAAGTTAAAGTTAATGCCGAAGGTCAACGCGTTGTCTCGTATGGTACATCAAGCTATGGATACGATATTCGCTGTTCAAAAGAATTTAAGTTATTCACCAACCTTAATAGCACAATTGTCGACCCAAAAAACTTTGACCCCAATTCATTTGTAGAAGTGAATGCGGATTACTGCATCATTCCACCAAATTCATTCGCACTAGCCCGCACTGTTGAATATTTCCGCATTCCAAGAAATGTACTAACTGTTTGTTTAGGGAAATCCACTTATGCACGTTGCGGAATTATTGTAAATGTGACGCCATTTGAACCAGAATGGGAAGGTTACGTTACCCTTGAATTTAGCAACACAACCCCACTTCCAGCAAAAATTTATGCTAACGAGGGTTGTGCCCAAGTACTATTTTTTGAAGCAGATGAAGACGACATTTGCGAAACCAGTTATAAAGACCGTGGCGGAAAATATCAAGGCCAAGTCGGTGTAACTCTTCCTAAAATCTAGGCCTCAGAATAAGGTTACTCAATGAAATTTAGATTTCCAATTGTTATTATTGACGAAGACTTTCGCTCTGAAAACTCCTCAGGCTTAGGCATCCGTGTGCTTGCAAAAGCGATTGAAGAAGAAGGTTTTGAAGTTTTAGGTGTAACAAGCTATGGGGATCTAACCTCATTTGCCCAGCAACAAAGTCGTGCGTCAGCTTTTATTTTATCGATTGATGATGAAGAAATTGTAGAAGCAAAACCAGAAGCGATTGAGCAATTACGTACCTTCGTGACAGAAATTCGTTATCGTAATGAAGAGATCCCTATTTTTCTTCATGGCGAAACACGCACTTCCCGGCACATCCCAAACGACGTATTACGTGAATTGCACGGATTCATTCATATGAATGAAGATACGCCTGAATTTGTCGCACGGTTGATTATCCGTGAAGCTAAGGCTTATTTAGATAGCCTGCCACCTCCCTTCTTTAAAGCTTTAACTCATTACGCAGCTGATGGTTCGTATTCATGGCACTGCCCTGGGCACTCAGGTGGGGTAGCGTTCTTAAAGTCCCCTGTTGGCCAAATGTTCCACCAATTTTTTGGTGAGAATATGCTACGTGCCGATGTTTGTAATGCTGTGGATGAGCTGGGTCAATTATTAGACCACACAGGTCCTGTGGCTGCATCAGAGCGAAATGCTGCACGGATTTACAACTGCGATCACTTGTACTTTGTGACCAATGGCACATCAACTTCGAATAAAATCGTATGGAACTCAACCGTCGCACCGGGCGATATTGTTGTCGTTGATCGTAACTGTCACAAATCCGTATTGCACTCGATTATTATGACTGGTGCAATACCCGTATTCTTAATGCCAACCCGCAACCATTTTGGCATTATCGGCCCGATACCAAAAGCCGAGTTTGAATGGGAAAATATTAAGAAAAAAATAGAAGCGAATCCTTTTGCAAAAGATAAAAATGCAAAACCACGCGTCTTAACCATTACACAATCCACCTATGATGGCGTTCTTTATAACGTTGAAGAAATTAAAGAAATGCTAGACGGAAAAATTGACACCCTCCATTTTGATGAAGCATGGTTACCTCACGCAACATTCCATGATTTTTATGGTGATTACCATGCCATTGGTGCTGATCGCCCTCGCTGTAAAGAGTCGATGATTTTCTCTACACAATCTACGCATAAATTGCTTGCTGGTCTTAGTCAAGCCTCGCAAATTCTAGTGCAAGATGCTGAAGGCATTCAGCTTGACCGTGATGTATTCAACGAAGCATATTTGATGCACACCTCAACTAGCCCTCAATATTCAATCATTGCCAGTTGTGATGTAGCTGCCGCAATGATGGAGGCACCTGGCGGCACAGTATTAGTCGAAGAATCCATTATGGAGGCATTAGACTTCCGCCGTGCGATGCGCAAAGTGGATGAGGAATGGGGTGCTGACTGGTGGTTTAAAGTTTGGGGCCCAAACGATCTATCAGAAGAAGGCATCGAGGAACGCGAAGCTTGGATGCTTAAAGCCAATGAACGCTGGCATGGCTTCGGCAATCTTGCCGAAGGCTTCAACATGCTCGATCCAATTAAAGCCACTATAATCACCCCAGGATTGGACGTGGATGGGGATTT
Source organism: uncultured Methylophilaceae bacterium (assembly GCA_903953055.1). GTDB lineage: Bacteria > Pseudomonadota > Gammaproteobacteria > Burkholderiales > Methylophilaceae > Methylopumilus_A. The sequence goes on along the minus strand of CAJBIA010000008.1, from coordinate 43,681 downwards.
CTCTGATGAGTTTGGCATTCCAGCTGCCATCGTCACCAAATACCTTGCTGAACATGGCGTGATTGTTGAGAAGACTGGCCTTTATTCATTCTTCATCATGTTTACCATTGGCATTACAAAAGGCCGCTGGAACACAATGGTAGCCGCTTTACAGCAGTTCAAAGATGATTACGACAAGAACCAACCATTATGGAAGGTATTACCTGAGTTCGCAGCCAAATTTCCACGCTACGAACGAACTGGCTTAAGAGATTTGTGTACGCAAATTCACGAAATCTACAAAAAGAATGATGTGGCGCGCTTAACCACCGAAATGTATCTATCAAACATGGTACCAGCCATGAAGCCGACTGATGCATTTGCAAAAATGGCGCACCGCGAAATTGACCGTGTATTGATTGACGAGTTAGAAGGCCGAATCACTGCCGTGTTGCTAACCCCTTACCCACCAGGCATTCCACTGTTAATTCCTGGCGAACAGTTCAATGCTATTATCGTTAACTACTTGAAGTTTGCACGTGAGTTTAACGAGCGCTTCCCAGGATTTGAGACTGATGTACATGGCTTAGTGAAACAAGTGGTAGATGGTAAAGCTATGTACTTCGTTGATTGTGTAGCAGAATAATTTAACGAATCAAATAAAAAAGGCGCTTAATCAAGCGCCTTTTTTATTTTTTAAACACTATTGAGTTCGCAGATAGGTCATATAGCTAAACCCTAAGCCATCATCAGTCTGATGGTGTTCACGCGCCCCTGCTTGCCATTTAGACGCATCAAATTCAGGGAAAAATGCATCCCCCTCATACTCTGCATTAATCTCAGTGATATAGAGCTTATTAGCAAGCGTTAAGCCGTCTTTATAAAGCTCTGCCCCACCAATCAAGAATGCTTCATTATCATCGCCACAAGCATCAATTGCAGCCTTTAGGCTATGCACAACAATCGCTCCCTCGACCTTGTAATCTTTATTTCTCGTGACGATGACAGTCGTTCTACCAGGCAATAAACGACCAAGAGAGTCGTAGGTTTTACGACCCATGATAATGTGATGACCTGTGGTTAAAGCACGAAAGCGTTTAAGATCTTCGGGCAAATGCCAAGGTAAGGTATTGTTAACGCCGATAACACGATTTTTAGCAATTGCAACGATTAAAGACAAACATGCCATACTAAACAGCGACCACGCCTTTAATTGGGGGATGTGGATCGTAGCCTTCTAGCGTAAAGTCTTCAAATTTAAAATCAAAAATATCTTGTACATTCGGATTAATGTGCATGGTTGGCAAAGCACGCAAATCACGCGTGAGTTGCTCATTCACTTGGTCGAAATGGTTGCTGTAAATATGTGCATCGCCTAGCGTGTGTACAAAATCACCAAGTTTTAATCCACACACTTGCGCAACCATCATGGTGAGTAATGCATAAGATGCAATATTGAATGGAACGCCCAAGAAAATATCTGCGCTTCGCTGATAAAGTTGACAACTCAATTTGCCATCAGCCACATAAAACTGGAAAAAAGCATGGCAAGGGGGTAATTTCATTTGGTCAACATCTGCCACATTCCAAGCAGAAACAATCAACCGACGTGAGTCCGGATTGTTCTTAATCATATTAACGACTTGCGTAATTTGGTCAATATGCGTGCCATCTGGATTGGGCCAGTTGCGCCATTGGTAGCCATACACAGGGCCTAAATTGCCATTTTCGTCTGCCCATTCATCCCAAATTCGCACACCGTTTTCTTTAAGATAAGCAATGTTAGTACTGCCTTTTAGAAACCAAAGCAGCTCATGAATAATAGATTTTAGATGCACTTTCTTAGTCGTCACAAGCGGGAAGCCTGCATTCAAATCAAAGCGCATTTGATAACCAAAAACAGAAACTGTCCCTGTACCTGTCCTGTCTTCTTTCTTATTGCCGTTTGTAAGCACATGGCGAACTAGGTCTTGATATTGCTTCATGCTTGCTCCATCTTACTAATGAGTATTAGCGAGAATATATGCTTTTACTGTCTCAACATCTGCATTTATAACTTCAAATCGTTGTGGAAGATTTTCGATACCGTCTAATACGCCTGGACGATCTGGTAGGTGTCCTAAAGCTTCAAAAATAGCATCCTCAAATTTGGCTGGCAATGCAGTTTCTAATACCAACATGGGCGTATTCGCATCACGAAGCTCTAAGGCTACTTTCAAGCCATCAGCTGTGTGCGTGTCAATCACGACGCCATATTTAGCCTCACACTCACGAATAGTATTCATACGATGAAGATGATTACTACTTCCGGATACAAAGCCATAATCCGCAATCTTCTCGAACAAATCCATTTTTTTGATATCAAAAGCTCCGCCAGCATCAACTGATGACCAAAGTTCGCGCACTTTTGATGCGTCACGACCTACTAAATCAAATACAAAACGCTCAAAATTGGATGCCTTACTGATATCCATAGAAGGGCTAGATGTATGATAGGTGTTCGCTGAGCCACGTGGGCGATAAACACCTGTCTTAAAGAACTCATCGAGCACATCATTTTCATTGGTAGCGACAACTAACTTATCTATGGGCAAGCCCATCATTCGAGCAATATGTCCTGCACAAACATTACCAAAATTACCTGATGGCACTGCAAAACTTACTTTCTGACGATTATTTTCCGTCACAGCAAAGTACCCTTTGAAGTAGTAAACAATTTGCGCTGCAACACGAGCCCAATTAATAGAATTAACTGCGCCAATTTTATTGGCTGCTTTAAAGGCATGGTCATTAGAAACTGCTTTTACAATGTCTTGAGCATCATCAAAAACGCCCTTCACTGCAATATTGAAGATATTTTTATCTTGCAGACTAAACATCTGCGCTTCTTGGAAGCGACTCATTTTTTGATATGGTGATAGCATAAAAACACTTACGCCCTTCTTCCCTCGCATCGCATATTCAGCAGCTGAGCCTGTGTCACCCGAAGTTGCGCCTAAAATATTAGTCGTTTCACCTTTTTTAGCGAGCACATACTCAAATAGATTTCCTAGCAACTGCATCGCCATATCTTTAAAAGCTAAGGTAGGGCCATTAGACAAAGACAATAAATGCAGATTATTTTCTAGCTTAAGTGTTGGCGTAATGTCATCTGCATTTTGGCCTTTGCGAGTAAAGCAATAAACATCAGCACGATAAGTTTGATCAACGATTGCGCGTAAGTCCTTGGCGGGAATATCTTGCTCATCAATTAAACGACTGAGAATTGTGAATGCTAAGTCACGATAAGTCATCCCACGCATAGCACTTAAATCTGCATCAGAAAAATGCGGGTAGCTTTCTGGCAAATACAATCCGCCATCAGGGGCTAAACCCCCAAGTAAGATTTCACTAAAACTTAAGGCCGGCGATTGCCCGCGGGTACTGATGTATTTCATTTATTCAATTCTTCCATACGCAGTCTGACTAACTTACCATCGATAGCCTGCAACGCTTCAATCGCTTGAATTGCTGAGTTCATATTCTTTTCAACCGTAATATGGGTCAAGATCACAATATCCGCTTCAGTTTCGCCATCCTGCGGTTCTTTTTGCATCATCGCATCAATAGAAATTTGTCTATCGCCTAGAATCTTAGTCACTTCAGCCAGGACCCCTGGTTTATCTAAAGCGCGCATACGTAAATAATAAGCACTACTAATTTCGTCGATTGGCAAGATGGGCGTAGTAGCTGTTGAGGTACTATCGTGATAAGCCAAATAAGGTACACGTTGTTCAACACTTGCATTTTGCATACGGGCGACATCCACTAAATCTGCAATCACTGCACTTCCTGTTGGCTCTGCACCAGCACCAGCACCATAATATAGGGTTGGACCGACAGCATCACCTTTCACAACCACAGCATTCATTGCGCCATTGACGTTCGCAATTAAACGCTTTTCTGGAATCAAGGTTGGGTGAACACGAAGTTCAATCCCATTAAGACTGCGTTTAGTAATACCTAGCAACTTTACACGGTAACCAAGTTCCTCAGCATAACGAATATCTTTGCTTTCAAGCTTAGTAATGCCTTCGGTATAAACCTTATCAAATTGCATTGGAATACCAAACCCAATTGCTGACATAATCATGAGCTTATGAGCAGCGTCAATACCTTCTACGTCAAATGTTGGATCAGCTTCAGCATAACCTAAGCGTTGAGCCTCACCGAGCACATCAGCGAATGCCAAGCCTTTTTCACGCATCTCAGTCAAAATAAAGTTTGTTGTTCCGTTGATGATCCCGGCAATCCATTCAATTTTATTAGCCACCAAACCTTCGCGTAGTGCCTTAATGATTGGGATTCCACCAGCTACAGCAGCTTCATAAGCCACAATCACGCCCTTAGATTTGGCTGCTTCAAAAATTTCATTACCATGTAACGCGATAAGCGCTTTGTTGGCGGTAACGACATGTTTACCCTGTTCAATAGCTTTAAGTACTACATCTTTCGCCAGTGTATAGCCGCCAATTAATTCAACAACAACGTCAATATTCGGGTCCGTCACTACAGAAAATAAATCATTTGTGACTTCAATTTGACCATCAGTCAGCTCTTTTGCGCGCTGAACATTACGTTCTGCTATTTTAACAATTTCGATTTTACGTCCTGCACGGAGTGAAATTTCTTCATGATTGCGTTTCAAAACGGTATAGGTACCACCCCCAACCGTACCAATGCCAAGCAAACCAACTTTTAATGAATTCATACTTTCAAATACTTTCGTTAACGATTTTTATATTGTGCTATGACGTTTTCTATACTGATCTAAAAAGCGCGCGATTCTTGTAATCGCTTCTTTTAAATCATCCACATTAGGCAAAAATACTAAGCGAAAATGGTCAGGCGTCTTCCAATTAAAACCAGACCCCTGTACCAACAAAACTTTTTCTTCCAAAAGTAAATCAAGAATAAACTGTTGGTCATCATCAATTGGATACATCTTAGGGTCAAGCTTAGGGAATAAATACATTGCCGCAGCTGGCTTATAACAAGTAACGCCAGGAATGGAAGTGAGCATTTCATAAGCTAAATCACGCTGTTTACACAAGCGGCCATCTGGCGCAACTAAGTCCTCAATACTTTGATAGCCGCCCAATGCGGTTTGGATGCCTAGCTGACCCGGTACGTTGGCACAAAGGCGCATCGAAGCCAACATATTAAGGCCCTCAATATAATCCTTAGCATGTTTTTTCTCACCAGAAACAATCAACCAACCAGCCCGGTAACCGCAAGTACGATAGTTTTTTGACAGCCCATTAAAAGTAATAAAAAGCACATCATCCGCGAGGGATGCGATTGAAGTATGCGTGTTACCGTCATACAAAACTTTATCGTAAATCTCATCTGCAAAAATCACCAAATTATGATGCCTTGCAATTTCGATAATGCCATGCAAAATTTCATCGGGATACAAAGCGCCTGTAGGATTATTAGGATTGATAATTACAATACCGCGGGTATTAGCATTGATTTTTGATTCAATATCTTTAAGGTCAGGCAACCATCCTGAAACTTCATCACATTGATAATGACGCGCTGTTCCACCTGCTAAGGTAACAGCAGCAGTCCACAAAGGATAATCTGGGGCAGGAACTAAAACTTGATCCCCATTGTTCAGTAAACCTTGCATGGCCATCACGATAAGCTCAGAGACTCCGTTTCCAATAATGATGTCATCAATCGTTACGCCAGCAATATTTTTCTGCTGGGAGTAATGCATAATGGCTTTACGCGCCGCAAATAGGCCTTTAGAGTCCGTGTATCCGGACGCTTGATCCATATTCCGAATAACGTCCTGCAAAATTTCTTCAGGAGCTTCAAAACCAAATGGTGCTGGGTTGCCGATGTTCAATTTAATGATGCGATGACCATCTTCCTCCATCTTTTTGGCACGCGCCAATACAGGGCCGCGAATGTCGTAGCAGACGTTGTTAAGCTTCGAAGATTTAAGTAATGGTTGCACGGTAAAAACCTAAGCAGAAAAATATGGTATCTTACCCTGTCAAGCCTATATCAGGCAATGAAACAAGCTACTTTTAGATTGGCTAATCAGCCTATCAGACATGAGAAATAAAGATGAAGTTACATTTAACTCAAGCCCCCGGCAAACAGCTCATCACCGCTTACAGCCAAGACTGGATTTCAATTAATAATAAAAAGTATATGCAAAGCCTTGTTGTAATGCCAGAAGAGCTAATTTTAGATTGGCAAGTAAGCAGTTTTAATCTATTAAATGAAGCGCATTTTGAATGTTTGTTGTCATGTCAGCCTGAAGTAGTTTTACTGGGTACAGGCGCAATACACCATTTTATTCATCCCAGACTAATCAGTGAGTTAACAGCAAACAACATCCCTGTTGAATGCATGACGACAGACGCTGCTTGCAGAACTTACAATATCCTAATGGCTGAAGGTCGCAAAGTTGCTGCCGCATTAATTTTGTAAAAAATGCATCCACGAAATAAACATAATAATGGTTACAACTTTGATGCACTCAAGCATGCCAATGTGGGCTTAAAGCCGTTCTTAAAAGTCAATGCTCACAACAATATTTCTATTGATTTTTCTAACCCAAAGGCTGTTAAAGCCCTCAATAAAGCGCTCCTTGCTTTACATTACAACATAGTCGAATGGGACATTCCCGACCAATTTCTTTGCCCACCCATTCCAGGAAGAGCCGACTATATTCATTATTTGGCAGATCTGCTTGAGGTTGATCTTCATAAAAAAATGAGGGGGCTGGATATTGGCGTGGGTGCCAATGCAATCTACCCACTAATTGGAAATCGAGAGTATGGATGGGATTTTGTAGGCGTAGATATTGATCTTACTGCCATGAATAACGCACAACATATTTTAGACACAAACAAATTAGGTGAAGCCATTCAACTTCGCTTACAAACCAAATCAAGCGATATATTTAAAGGGGTTATACAAAAAGATGATTTTTTTGATTTCAGCATGTGCAACCCCCCATTCCACAATTCACTAGAAAATGCACTAAAAGGAACTCAGCGTAAGTTAAACAACTTGGCCAAGAGCGCTGGAAAGCCATTAATAAAAAAACAAAACATTAAACTTAACTTTGGCGGTCAAGCTTCGGAACTCTTCTGTGAAGGGGGTGAGGTTAATTTTATTAATCAGATGATTAAAGAAAGCGTTGATTACAAAAATCAATGCAAATGGTTTACCACTTTAGTTTCAAAAGCTAGCAACCTTGTAAAAATCAAACAAACGCTCATGCAATCAAAAGTAACCATGATGAAAGTTGTTGAAATGAAACAAGGCCAAAAACAAAGTCGATTTATTGCTTGGTCCTTCTTGTAAAAGCAAAAAAGCCCCCATTTTTGGGGGCTTTTTAAGAGATTATGTAGCTTAAAGATTTTTAGTTGAAAAGGTCAATGAAGCGTTTGTCCCACCGAAACCAAAGCTATTTGATAAGGCTGTTTTAATTTTGGCATTATCAATACGCTTACGGACGATATTCATCCCTTCAGCTGCAGGATCCAATGTTTCAATATTTGCAGATGCAGCAATGAAATTACTTTCCATCATGATCAATGTATAAATCGCTTCATTCACGCCAGCAGCACCAAGCGCGTGACCGGAAAGTGATTTGGTTGACGCAATAGCAATCTCGCTATTGCCAAACACCGCACGAATAGCTTCAAGCTCTTTCGTATCGCCAACTGGAGTACTTGTGCCATGCGTGTTGATGTAGTCGATTTGATCAACACCTTCAATCGCCAATTTCATGCAACGCTCTGCACCTTCTCCACTTGGAGCAACCATATCGTAACCATCAGAAGTTGCGCCGTAACCTACCACTTCAGCATAGATTTTTGCACCGCGCGCTTTGGCATGTTCATATTCTTCCAAGACTAAAATACCACCACCGCCTGAAATAACGAAACCATCTCGGTCTGCGTCATAAGTACGTGAAGCTTTTTCTGGCGTTTCATTATATTTACTTGAGAGTGCGCCCATCGCATCAAACATAAAAGATAAAGTCCAATGTTCTTCTTCAGCCCCGCCAGCAAATACGATATCTTGTTTACCTAGTTGAATTTGCTCTACCCCTGCACCAATACAGTGAGCACTGGTTGAACATGCTGAACTAATGCCGTAATTCACACCTTTGATTTTTGCACCAGTAGCCAAACAAGCGGAAACCCCACTTGCCATTGCTTTCGTGACCATATAAGGCCCAACACGACGCACACCTTTTTCACGTAAGGTATCAATACCTTCCAAAATACTTTCATGAGATGCGCCACCTGCCCCCACAATTAAGCCCGTTCGGACATTTGAAACCATCTCTTCAGGCAAAGCTGAATCCGCAATCGCTTCTTGCATAGCAAGCCATGCATAAGCGTGACCCTTTGCCATGAAGCGCATCAACTTACGATCGATTAACTCTTCTACATTGAGATTTTTAATAGACCCAGCCACATGAGACCGTAAACCCATCTCAACATATTCTGGTTGAAATGTAATGCCTGAGCGGCCTTCATAAAGACTGTCTTTTACTTCAGCTTTATTATTGCCTAAGCTAGACACAATCCCCATGCCAGTAACGACGACACGACGCATAATAGCGCTCTCCCGAACTAGTCTTTGTTAATTTTAAAAATGTTCTGTACTTGTAAATAAGCCAACACGCAGGTCATTGGCAACATAAATTTCACGGCCATCTAATTCCATGCGAGCATCTGCAATACCCATAACCAATTTACGCATAATAACGCGCTTCAAATCGATGTAATAGGTTATTTTTTTCCCTGTTGGTAACACTTGACCACTAAATTTAACCTCACCGGCACCTAATGCGCGGCCACGGCCGAGGCCGCCCTTCCAACCCAAATAGAATCCAACCAATTGCCACATCGCATCTAAACCCAAACAACCTGGCATCACTGGATCGCCTTCAAAATGACATCCAAAGAACCATAAATCAGGTTTAATATCGAGCTCTGCAATAATCTGCCCTTGACCATAAGCACCGCCATCTTCGTTAATAGCAACTATACGATCAACCATCAACATTGGGGGCAACGGCAATTGCGCGTTTCCTGGACCAAACATCTCCCCACGGCCGCAAGACAAAAGCTCTTCGTAGCTAAAGCTATTCTTTTTTTGCATTCTTATACCTAGCCTTTTTTAAAGTTTTACTATTTTCGCTGGAAAATCATTTAAGTGAAAGCCCTAATGTCATTTACGGGCAAAATTTAGGGGTATACAGATCTGTTTACACCATACAAAATCTCAGCTAATATTTGTTACAGTTTTTTTGCACTTATTTAATTTCATTATCTTTCTTACGGGACAAGTCCATGAGCGACAAGCAACTTACCGACTGGCGACAACACGCGCAAAATTTAGAATCAGAAATCAATAAAGTCGTGGTAGGCCAGCAAACACCTATTCGCTTAATTACAACAGCGATATTCTCTCGCGGCCACGTTCTGCTTGAAGGTGACGTCGGTGTAGGTAAAACAACATTATTAAGAGCTTTTACGCGCTGTATCGGTGGGGGTTATCAACGTATTGAAGGCACGATTGATTTAATGCCAAACGATTTGGTGTATCACACTTACCTTGGCGAAGACGGTAAACCGCACGTAAGTCCAGGTCCATTATTAATGTCTGGAGAGAACTTATCAGTATTCTTCTTCAACGAAATTAACCGTGCACGCCCACAAGTTCACTCATTATTACTTCGCGTTATGGCTGAACGCACATTATCAGCTTTCAATAAAGAATATCACTTCCCTCACATGCTCGTATTTGCCGATCGTAACCAGGTTGAAAAAGAAGAGACTTTCGAAATTCCGTCTGCAGCACGTGATCGTTTTATGATGGAAATACCAATCGTAGTTCCTGACGACAATGCCATCATGGAATCATTAGTGTTTGATACTAAATTTCATAACGTAGATGCTCTGGTGAATACCATTCCTGCAGACATTTTGCAGTTTGATCAATTAAATGAATTCTCTGCTTTAGTTCAAAACAAAATTGAAGCAAGTTCCACACTTCGTCAATATGCGCTAAATTTATGGCGTGCAACAAAAACACCTAGTGCTTACGGCGTGAAGGTGAGTGGCGTTGATATGAATCGTCTCGTATTGGCAGGCGCAAGCCCTCGTGGCATGAGTATGATGCTTCGTGCCGCGCGCGTAAATGCTTGGCTCAACAACCGTGATTCAGTTTTGCCTGAAGACATACATGCAGTCTTTCATTCTACCGTTGCCCACCGCATAGTATTTAGCCCTGTGTATGAAATGCGCCGCACAGAAATTGCGCGCGAATTGCTCACAGGCATTGTGAATGCGATAGCTGCGCCTTAAAAATCCTAGGCAAGGCTGAATATGCATACTGAGATCAAAGAGTTTAGCTACCATATTGGGTGGCGCTCACGTGGGCGTCGCTCAGGAAGCCACGCAAGTACACAACGTGGGATGGGCATGGAGTTTCGTGGTCACACGACACTGCTTTCATACCCAGACCCCCGCCGCATTGACATTCGGCAAACCATGCGCGATCCACTAGAGCAAGTCTATGTGCGTATTTTTAATCAAAAAAGCGCTACCCCTGTATTCGCTCTTGCAGATTTATCAGGCTCAATGAACTTTGGTAGCAAACAAAGTAAAGTTGCATTAACGAGTCAAATTGCTAGCGCGATTGCTATGTCGGCATACCATAATAGCGACCCATTCGGCTTCATTGGTTTTGATGACGTAGTCCGTGAGGATTGGGTATGCACTCAATCATTCAGGGCGCATCAAGCTTTAGAATTAACCGCGGCATTAAAAAGTTTTGAACCTGAGCAAGTTGGAAGCATGGGATTAAAAGATGTTAACCGCTATTTACCCCGTGAACGCTCGTTAATCTTTTTAATTTCAGACTTCCACATGCCCCTTAATGAGCTTGAAGAAGCACTTTCATTACTGATGCAGCATTACATTGTTCCCATTGTGCTTTGGGATTCATCAGAATATAAAAACTTGCCTGAATTTGGTATCACTAACGTTACAGATTGTGAAACGGGGCAAAAACGCACACTGTTTTTACGCAAAGAAATGCGCGCCAATATCATTGCTAGTTTTGAAGAAAGACGTATTGAACTTGAAGCTTTATTGATGAAGTTCGATATGCCGCCTTTCTTTGTTGAAGGCGATTTTGACTCCGATGCTTTAACCGAATACTTTCACCAATTTGTGGCGGCCTAATAATGAAATGCGTAATGAATAAATTGATTAAATCTTCAAACATTTACCTCTTCACTTTTGTCTTCGCTTTTATTTTAAGCAAAAGTTTTGTAGTGTTTGCTAACGACGAGCCGTCACCTGATATCCCGGAAGGTATTGTCAAGATAAGTAAAATTAACCCAGATCGTAATGTAGGTTACCTGATGGGCGACATTCTAAAGCGCACCATTGCCTTAGACGTCAAAAAACCATACAAACTCATTGAAACAAGTTTGCCCATTGTTGGTTATGAACATCGCTATCAAGGACAAGTTTCAGGCATTGAGCTTTGTAAAATCAGTCATACAAAAAAAGAGAATGACGACAAGACTAGTTACGTCATTCATCTTTCATATCAGATATTTACAACTGCTCCTGTAGTAAAGCCAGCAATATTGCCAGCAGAAGTGATCAAATTTCAAGGTCCCGCCTCAGCTGAAGCGAAGGACGGTTTAGTGCAATACAAGATACCTGAGTTCTATTTTAGAATTTCACCAATGGCAGTTTTTGGCGCAGTTAAAATTGAAGACGACATGAGCCCATTAAGACAGCCCATTTTGCTTCAAGCTTACCCTGAAAAGGAAAAGCTTGTCGCCAGCTTAATTTTGCTAGGTCTAAGTCTAGTAGGCTTACTGTATATTCTGGGCTCACGTGCTTGGTTACCATTTATGGGCAGGCCATTTGCACAAGCCGGACGGCATTTACGTGGACTCTCAGCAACAAATACAGATGACCTTAAGACTGCCTTAACATGCTTACACAAAGCAATTAACAGTACAGCAAAATACAGTGTGTTCAGCGATAACGTCAGTGATTTTCTAACACATTCGCCAAGCTTTAAAGTTATTGAAAATGAGCTTGGTCAATTCTTTGAGCTATCACATAAAGTTTTCTTTGATACTCAAGACACGAGTGCCCATGATAAAAATTCCCTGGTTTGGCTAAAGCGTTTTTGCAAACAATGTCGCGATTGTGAACGCGGCCTAAAACCAGCTAATTTGAAGAAGATTTAGGGCATGAACTTTCACGTTTTCTTTAACTCCCCTTGGGCGCTCTGGCTACTTCCTTTAGCAGCGATGCCATTTGTGCTAGACCGGGCATTTACACAGCGGTATTCATGGGTTGCGATGCTGCCCAAGGACAGATTGTCAGACTTGATTGGCTTATTACTTAAAGTATTGGCGGTATTAGCCTTACTTTTTATTATCCTGGGTCTAGGAAGTCCACATAGCCAACAACAAAGCATTGAGAGAATCGGCGTGGGCGCTCAAATCGCTTTAGTTTTAGACCGCAGCGCCAGTATGGATGACCCTTTTTCTGGGGGCGATACGAATGGCAAGGTTGCTGAAACTAAGTCTGTTGCAGCCAGTCGGCTGATTACTCAATTTGTTAAGTCTCGCCAAAATGACATGTTTGGCATGATTACCTTCAGCAACTCGGCAATGTATGTTTTACCCTTAACCGAAAATCGTGAAGCAATTTTAGCTGCCGTCCAAGCGACAGCTGGTAACGCCCTATTCCAAACCAACATTGGGAGTGGCATGACAAGCGGTGCCGGTCTTTTCGATAAAGTCCCAGATTCTGGCTCACGTGCAATGATTTTACTATCGGATGGTGGCGGCCGTATTGATGCGGACACACAACAAAAGATTCGCGATTGGTTAGATCGCTTACACATAGGCTTGTATTGGATTGTATTAAGACAACCTGGTGGTTTAAGTATTTTTGATGCAAGCTATGTCCCGCCTGAAGATGCCGTTTTGCCCCCTCAAATTGAACTGAATGAGTTTTTCAAGACATTAAACTCACCATTTCATGCCTATGAGGCAGATGATCCAAAATCATTAGCTGCTGCGATTGCAGACATTAATCAAAAAGAAAAGAAACCTATTCGCTACCACGAGCAAATTCCTGGCTACGATTTTTCTCAAATATGTTTTTTACTCGCGGCATTGATGATAGGCCTATTACTCGTTGTGAAATATTTAGAAGTTAGAACATGGGATTAAGCAAATGACACTCAATATATTTAAAATCCTTAATGCTAAAAAACTCACATGGATATTGATTATTTCAGCCATGGTGAGTGCAACTTTCGCAGCCGTCGAAATAAATCGCATTCATCAAATACAAGCGTTTAACGAGGCTATTTTGAACGCTAAATCACCTAAAACAGATATGCAAAGTTTTGAGGCTAAGTTTGCAACCGCTTATTGGCTTGCCAAAAATGAGCGTTACAAAGAGTCCACTTTGCTTTTTACTCATCTATTAGAGCATGCTAACAAAAAACAAAAAGAAGCCATTCAGCATAACTTGGCGACCATATTTTTTCGTCGCGGCTTAGCGTTAAATGGGACCAACATGAAAGTTGGAAAAGAAACAGAATATCTATTAAGACAAGCTAAAAATCTATATCAACAAGCTGTGCGCCTTGATAATACCCATTGGGATACTCGTCATAATTTAGACCGATTAATTCTATTATTGCCTGGCACACCAACACCAGGTGTTGGAGAGTCTGATTCACCGGGTCTGATTATGGGAAACATTCCCGTAGGTCTTCCATAATATGAACAAAGTATTTAATTACTTGCGCAATCGTCGCGACGCTGCTCTATTAGCAAGCGCTTTTGTATTGCTCATTGCCGCAGCATTTAAGCCAGCGATTCCCCTACCACGCAACATTTATAGTTACTTACTTGTTGCTGATATTTCGCAAAGCATGAACGTGGTAGACACGACGTTAGAAGGAAAGCCGACAAGCCGCATTGCTTATACGCAATATATGCTACATCACATTGTTGCCAACATGCCTTGTGGCACAAGAGTCAGTATCGGTTTATTTGCGGGGGTGAGTATTGCTGCACTCTACACACCAATTGAGGTATGTAGTAATTATGCAGCAATTCAAGACACCATAGATCATCTAGATTGGCGAACCGCTTGGTCAGGCAATAGTCGACTGCGCGACAGTATGTTCACGCTTGCTAGAGTAATTCGTGCTTTTCCAGAGCCAGCTCAAGTCGTTTACTTTACAGACGGCGAAGAGGCCCCAAAACTACATGCCTTCAACACCAAAGATCTGACTAACTTTCAAGGTGGTAATGGCTGGCTTTTTGTAGGAATTGGTAGTGAAAAAGGGACCGCTATTCCTAAACTAGATGATAAGAATCAACTGATCGGCTACTGGTCTGCCGATAGTTTCGCGATGCAACCAGGTATTGCACAAATTTCAGAGGCCAATATTGGTGTTCGTGACAACAACGTTGCTGGGGCAACTGGTGACCGATTCTTATCCAAGCTGCAAGAAGAATATCTAAAAGACATCTCTAAACAGGTCAGCGGTGATTATGTACGTGGTGATAGCTTACAAACTATCCTTGCTGCAATGAAAAAACAAAAACCTGCTCGCCGTGATATTGCTCCATATGATATTCAATGGATACTTGCATCGATTGCAGGCCTGCTTTTACTGACTGCATATCTGCCCAAAAGACCCATCGGCAGTTTTTCTAAATGGCTGAGTATTTGGGTGCGACGTAGACGCAAAGCTTAATGCCATGGCTTGATTTATAATAGTCAAACAGCTTCCTTTATACAAAGCAACTTATGAATCAATGGCATGACTTTTTAACTACCCAAGGCGCAATTTTTCAAGAAGATCTTTTGCAATCGTTTGGATATGCAAAAAAGGAACTTGCTGCAGTGGGTAATACCAATGTCCTAACAACGCTAAGCCACTTTGGGATTTTAGAAGTCAGCGGTGAAGATGCTATACCGTTTCTGCAGGGGCAATTAACCAACGACGTCAAACAACTTGATGGAAGCATTAGCCAATATGCAGGTTACTGCAATCCAAAAGGACGTTTATTGGCTTTATTTTTAGCCTTTGCACATCATGATCACTTACATCTACAAATGCCCAAAAATATTTTAGAGGCTATCATCAAGCGATTAAAAATGTACGTATTAAGATCAAAAGTAGTCATCACAGACAAATCTAATGACATTTTATGCTTTGGTGTTGCAGGTCAAAATGTAGAAATTGTCCTTATTAATCTTTTTAAGGAAATTCCTACAGCCGCAAAACAAGTTGTGACTGTTGAAGATGCAACGATCATTAAACTCATTGGTGATCTCCCTAAATTCTATGTTTATACCAACATGAAACATGCAGAGCGCATTTGGGAAACTCTGTCATTAAGCTGCACTAAAGTAGGTAAGCCAGTTTGGGATTATTTAGAGATTCAAGCAGGAATTCCTGAAATAATTCCCGGCACTCAGGAAGCTTTTGTTCCGCAGATGATTAATTTAGATGCGCTCGATGGGATCAATTTCAAAAAAGGCTGTTATACAGGCCAAGAGATTGTTGCTCGCACGCATTACCTAGGCAAAATAAAACGTCGGACACTACTGGCTCATATAGCGACAGATGCTATACCCAATGCGGGGGATTCTATTCACTTAAAAAATCTTGAGGAACAGATTGGACAGATTGTGCGCGTAGCCCCAGCCATCTCTGGTGGTGTTGATGTCTTAGTTGAAATTCGTCTCGAACACTCAGAAGCATCATCTGAAATTCCAATGTGGAAAAACAGTCAGCTACAGTTTAAGCCACTCCCATACACGCTTAATTAATTTAGTGGCTGGGAGTTGTTTTTGATTCTGACTGAGGTAATGATGCAACTGCAGGCTTACTTGGTGAAAGGCTGCTTGGATCTAGAATCTGAATAAATACTTCATCTTGCTTCACCATTCCAAGCTCACTTCTCGCGCGCTCCTCAATGGCACCGTACCCTTGTTTCAAATCCCTAACCTCTTCATCCAAGCTTGCATTACGTGCTCTTAAGCCATCATTTTTTTCTTTTTGCTGTGAAATCTGCTGATTTAAATTCCACACTCTCAGCCAACTTCCTTTGCCGAGCCACAATGGATACTGTAGCACGGCAATTAAAATAACAAAGATAAGGGTTAATGCTTTCAAGGATGATTAACGTTTAAGGTTATAAAAAGCACCCATACCAGCATAGCTTGTTGCATTACCAAGCTCTTCTTCAATTCTTAGCAACTGGTTGTATTTTGCTATACGCTCAGAACGTGAAAGCGACCCTGTTTTGATTTGCAATGCATTGGTTGCTACTGAGATGTCAGCAATCGTAGTATCTTCAGTTTCACCGGATCGATGAGAAATCACTGATGTATATCCAGCCCGTTTAGCTGTTTCAATCGTTTGAAATGTCTCAGTTAATGTACCGATTTGGTTCACTTTAATCAGTACAGAATTAGCCACTCCTTTAGCAATTCCTTCACGTAAGATTTTCGCGTTAGTCACGAACAAATCATCTCCAACTAACTGAATATTTTTTCCCATTCGATCTGTTAATACCTTCCAGCCATCCCAGTCATGTTCACTCATCCCATCTTCAATACTGATAATAGGATATTTATCAACCCAAGCGCTTAGATAGTCTGCAAACTGTCCTGATGACAATTGCAATCCTTCTGATTCCAAATGATATTTACCATCTTTATAAAACTCAGAGCTAGCACAATCCAACCCTAATAAAACATCTCGGCCTGGCTCATAACCCGCTGCGGAAATTGCTTCGAGAATGTATTGAATTGCAGACTCATTCGATGGCAAATCAGGAGCAAATCCACCTTCATCGCCCACAGTAGTTGCCAATCCTTGTTTATGAAGAATCTTATTTAAAGCATGAAACACTTCAGCGCCACAACGCAAAGCTTCTCTGAAGCTTGGCAAGCCTGCTGGAATAATCATGAATTCTTGAATATCCACGCTATTTGCAGCATGGGCACCACCATTGATGATATTCATCATTGGCGTAGGTAATTGCATCATCCCTGAACCGCCTAGATAGCGATAAAGGGGCAGCCCTGATTCTTCAGCCGCAGCACGAGCACAAGCCATTGATACTGCTAAAATAGCATTAGCGCCCAAACGAGCTTTGTTCTCAGTGCCATCAATTTCGATCAATGTTGCATCAATAAAGCTTTGGTCTTCAGCGTCTAGGCCAATAATCGCTTCACAAATCTCTGTGTTCACGTTCTCAACAGCTTGTAAAACGCCTTTACCTAGATACCGGCTTTTATCTCCATCTCGTAACTCAACCGCCTCTTTCGTTCCCGTAGACGCGCCAGAAGGGACCGCTGCACGCCCAATGATGCCTGATTCCAATAATACATCGGCTTCAATCGTTGGGTTCCCACGAGAGTCCATAATTTCACGGGCGATAATATCGACAATTGCACTCATGCTTTTTTCCTTAGTTTAAAATTGTTCTTTAAAGCGTTTGCTCAATAAAGCCTGCTTTTTTTACCACTTTATCTAAATCAACAAGAACTTCTAACAAGTCTTTCATTTTAGCTAACGGCCATGCATTAGGGCCGTCTGACAAAGCTTTCGAAGGGTCTGGATGGGTTTCCATAAACAAGCCTGCGATCCCGCTTGCAACCGCTGCACGAGCTAATACGGGCACATGTTCGCGTTGACCACCACTTTTATCACCTTGGCCACCTGGCTGTTGAACGGAATGGGTCGCATCAAATACCACTGGACAATTAGTCTCACGCATAATGGCCAACCCACGCATATCTGATACTAGAGTATTGTAACCAAACGAAGTCCCGCGTTCGCAGACCATAATAGTGTCCGTTCCCCCGTTGGCTTCTTTCGCCTTTTGCACCACTTGCTTCATATCACCAGGAGCCAGGAACTGACCTTTTTTAATATTTACTGGTTTACCGCAAGTTGCTACAGCAGTAATAAAATCTGTCTGACGACATAAAAATGCTGGGGTTTGGAGTACATCAACCACTGAAGCCACTTCAGTGACTTGTTCTTCCGTATGAACATCAGTGAGGATAGGCACACCAATTTGGCTTCGCACTTCGCTTAGAATACGCAAGCCTTCTGTGATACCAAAACCACGAAAAGTTTTATTAGAGCTTCGGTTTGCCTTATCAAATGAAGATTTATAGATAAATGAAATACCAATACTGGCACAAATTTCTTTAAGTTGACCTGCTGTGTCAATGGCCATTTGTTCTGACTCAATCACACATGGACCTGCAATAAGAAAAATTGGATGTTCTATCCCAACGTCAAAACCACATAGTTTCATTAATTGGCTCCTTTGTATTTCAAAGCAGCCTCAATGTAAGACTTAAATAGCGGATGACCAGAACGAGGATTTGAAGTGAACTCAGGATGGAACTGGCAACCAACAAACCATGGATGTACGGTTTTAGGCAGTTCTACCATTTCACAGAGTTGTTCAGTAGGCGTACGTGCCGAAATAACTAAACCAGCAGCTTTTAATTGTTCTACGTAATGATTATTCACTTCATAACGATGGCGATGGCGCTCATTAACTTCCGTGCCATAAATTTCTGCGGCCAAGGTGCCGGCTTCAATCGGACATCGTTGTGCACCGAGTCGCATAGTGCCTCCGAGATCAGAATCTTCAGAGCGAAGCTCAACATTACCGTCGGCATCTTGCCATTCTGTGATCAAACCAACCAATGGATTTGGACTGTCCGGATTAAATTCAGTACTGTTAGCATCTTTCAAGCTTGCGACATGACGGGCGAACTCGATCACCGCCAATTGCATACCAAGGCAGATACCTAAATATGGTTTTTTATTTTCACGGGCAAATTGAATTGCTTTGATTTTACCTTCGGTGCCACGCTTACCAAAACCGCCAGGCACCAAGATAGCATCCATTGGCGCTAGCAATGCTGTTCCATCTCGTTCAATATCTTCCGAATCCATGTAATGAATACGAACTTTAGATTGTGTATGAATGCCAGCGTGAATCAAGGCTTCTGTTAATGATTTATAAGACTCTGTCAAATCAACATACTTGCCAACAAAGGCAATATTGACTTCTTGTTTTGGGTGGGCCAAAGCATCTACGATTTTATCCCAGCTTGTGAGGTCAGCTGGCTTTGCTGAAATATTCAACTTGCGACATACAATCTCATCCATCTTTTGCGCATGAAGCAATCCAGGAATTTGATAGATAGAACTCGCATCGACTGCAGAAATGACCGCTTCTGAAACAACATTAGTAAATAGCGCAATTTTATGTCGTTCTTCTTCAGGCAAGCTGCGATCTGATCGGCAAAGCAACAAATCAGGTTGTATCCCAATTTCTCGCAATTCTTTGACAGAATGCTGTGTCGGCTTAGTTTTTAACTCACCGGCAGTTGGGATCCAAGGCAATAAAGTCAGATGGATATAACAAGTGTTTTCACGCCCTTCTTCAAAACCCATTTGTCGAATGGCTTCCAAGAATGGTAATGACTCAATATCCCCTACTGTCCCACCAATTTCTACAATCGCTACTTCAGCACCTTCAGCACCATTTTTAATCTGAGTTTTGATTTCATCGGTGATATGGGGAATAACTTGTACAGTTTTGCCAAGATATTCACCTCGACGCTCTTTTTTGATCACCGTTTCATAGATCTGACCGGTAGTAAAATTATTACGCTTACCCATCCGAGAACTAACAAAGCGCTCATAGTGACCCAAATCTAGATCAGTTTCGGCGCCATCATCAGTCACAAAAACTTCACCGTGCTGAAATGGACTCATCGTGCCAGGATCAACATTAATATAGGGATCTAGTTTTAACATGGTCACTTTGATGCCACGTGATTCAAGAATCGCACCGAGTGAAGCAGCAGCGATGCCCTTGCCCAATGAAGAAACAACACCACCTGTAACGAATACGAATTTGGTCATGAAAATACTTTTCTAGATATTACGGACAAGAGCTTTATTTGTTATATATTTTACTGGAAAGCAGTGGTTGTAACAAACCATGTTTTTTCATTTTCTAGAAAGCATCCGTTATCTAAATAACAAATCCAAATCTAAACAAAAAAAATGGCGAGATATAAAATCTCGCCACGAAATTGGTATATTTAAATACCATTGGAGGTCATACAAGGAGATAACTTATTCATGTAAACAAGCTAATGGATTGTATTTAATCACTGGCTTGTAACAGGAATATGTCACTTTGTTATTACTTTGTATCAATAGTTATTTTTATTAGGAAATTATTCAAAAAAAGCTATTTTTTGAGCTTTTGTTAAAGCCTTTAGCTGAGATTCCGCTTTGC
The DNA here is from genome assembly GCA_903953055.1 of uncultured Methylophilaceae bacterium. Classification (GTDB taxonomy): domain Bacteria; phylum Pseudomonadota; class Gammaproteobacteria; order Burkholderiales; family Methylophilaceae; genus Methylopumilus_A. Next base: position 23,250 of record CAJBIA010000008.1, on the reverse strand, counting down.
TCGCTTCGGACCTATCAGGATAATACTTATGAGCTAGGATTTTAATGGGGGGATTAGCGCGCGTATATTTGGCGCCCCTACCTTCAGAATGAGCAAGAAATCTTGCCTCCAGATTATTGGTAATGCCAGCGTAGAAACTACCGCCCTTACATTCCAAAAGATATAAAATCCAAGGCATTATTTTGATCTAAACCTAATCAATATCAATCGACCAAAAAAAACGGCTCGATTAACGAGCCGTTTTAATTAAAGCATGTAGCTAAACACTACGAAAAGCAATTAAGCCTTTTGAATGTTTGATGCTTGTTTACCCTTAGGGCCGTCAGTTACATCGAAGCTAACACGTTCGTTTTCTTTTAAGCTTTTATAGCCGCTATCTACGATCGCAGAGAAGTGAGCGAAAAGATCATCGCCACCTTCATCAGGAGTGATAAAGCCGAAGCCTTTAGAATCATTAAACCATTTTACGGTACCAGTTGCCATTGCATACTTCCTTACTAAAACAAGGGGAGGCGCCCCAAAAGTTTGTACTTCACGAACTAAAGCCAGCTACGCCAACAAAAAAAGATCAAAGTAAAAACGCCCAATGTGCTTTGTACTGGGTTAATTCCATGAAGTCAAGTGTTTATTTACCAATAATATATTATTTAAAAGATTATAAAACCAAATAACCACAACATAATGTGGTTTACCCCATAAGCAACACCAACATCAATACAAAAATTTATTTGTTGTAAGTATTTTGTAAGGAAGCATGTTTACTATCCCTACAGTCATTTTTAAAGGGGGCGATTCCATGCTTTTTGTAGTTGACTTTGACGGTACTTTATCTGTTCGCGATACTGTAGATGCAATGCTTGAACGTTTCGCAGACCCATCATGGGAAGAAATTGAAAAAGAATGGCTTGATGGCCATATTACAGCAGTTCAATGCATGCAAAAGCAAGTGCGTATGGTTAAAGCTGATCACGTTGCTCTCGAGAATTTCTTCCGAAGCATTCAGCTCGATGCAAGCTTTCTTCCCTTTTATAAGCATGTCAGCCAATTTGCTAAGGTAGCTGTCGTTAGCGATGGCCTAGACCACGCAATTAAAGTTGCTATGAAAAATGCAGCCTTCCCTGATCTCCCTATCTACGCCAATAAATTACATTTCGTTCCTGATGGTATTGATATGTCCTGGCCACACAAAAATCCAAGTTGCAATGCAGGTAATGGCGTATGCAAATGTAAAGTGGCACAAGATCTATCTGGTGGTGAAAAACCGGTGGTGCTAATTGGCGACGGCAAATCAGATGCATGCTTAGCTAAGTCAGCAGATATCGTGTTCGCAAAAGGCTCACTAATTAAGTACTGCGAGACAAACAATATTCCACACTTCAAATTCCAAACCTTTGCGGATGTTTTAACCAAAGTAAAAGCCTGGCCGCAAGAAGCTCGCCGCAACATTACTAGTTTATCTGCTTAATTTTTCGAAAGCCAAAATCATGGATAAAAAAATCATTGAAATCCTCGCAAAGAATGACAAATATTGTTCACATGGAGATACCGTTAATTATGCGGATCCTCCAAAAGTATTTGAAAATTGCGAAGGTAGCTTCTTGTTTGATGAAAACAAGACCCCTTATCTAGATTGGCAAATGTGGTATTCCGCAGTTAACTTCGGTTACAAAAACAAACGTATTGCTGACGTCTTACATAAACAAGTAGATACCCTTCCACAATTAGCAAGCCAATACCTACATAAAGAAAAAGTGGACCTTGCTGAAATAATTTGCAAATACATGGAAGAAAAATATGGCGTAAAGGGTCGCGTTCATTTCAACGTAGGTGGCGCACAAGCAGTTGAAGATTCACTTAAGGTAGTGCGTAACCACACTGGCAAAACACACCAATTTGCATTTATGGGCGGCTACCATGGTCGAACATTAGGTGCATCAGCCATCACTTCTAGCTACCGCTATCGTCGTCGCTTTGGCAACTTTGCAGACCGTGCGCACTTTGTGCCTTATCCATATTGCTTCCGTTGCCCATATGGCATGAAAGTAGAAACCTGTGACACATACTGCCACAAACAATTTGAACAGTTATTCGATACTGAATATCAATCTGTTTGGGACGAGAAAGCAAAGCAAAGTGAGTTTGGTGCTTTCTATATTGAGCCAATGCAAGGAACTGGTGGCTACATCGTTCCGCCGGCTGGTTACATGAAAAAGCTTCAAGAGTCGTTGAAGAAACGTAACATCTTACTAGTTGCTGACGAAATTCAAATGGGCGTTTACCGGACTGGCAAGCTTTGGTCTTGGGAAAACTTTGACATTATTCCTGACATTTTTGTATTCGGTAAAGCCATCACCAATGGATTGAACCCATTGTCAGGTATCTGGGCACGTGAGGAATTGATCTCTCCAGAAAAATTCCCTCCTGGCTCAACACACTCAACATTTGCTTCTAACCCACTTGGAACCGCAGTAGCACTTGAAGTAATGAACATGACGCTTGAAAAAGACTTTGAGCCACACGTCAGAAACCGCGGCGCTTACTTCTTGAAACGTATTCAAGAATTAAAATCAAGATGGAAATGTATTGGTGACGTAAGTGGTTTAGGTTTAGCACTTCGTATCGAACTATGTGAAAGCGATGGTTTTAAAGCAAGTCGTGCTTTAGCAGACCGCATGTTCAATGAAGGCCTAAAAGGTGACATCATGATTGATGGCAAACAATATGGGCTAGTGTTGGATATTGGCGGCTATGAAAAGAACGTCATTACCCTTGCACCATCACTTTTGATTTCAGAAGAAGAAATTGACTTAGGCATCAAACTATTTGAAGCACTTCTCAAACGATGCGGTGCTGAGTAATCGACTTTAAATCGGGGCTTAATGCCCCGATTTTATTTATAGCGATTGTTCGATTTAACAAAAGTAAAAAGACTACATGAACCAAGAAATTCTAAACTGTCTCGGATCAACCGGCTTTTACGATAAGCGCGGGGAAGATGCTGTTTTACTGATTCACGGACTGACAGGCACGCCTGCTGAGATGCGTTATATTGCCAAAAATTTACTTAAACAGGGATTTAGCGTTGCTTGCCCACAACTTGCTGGTCATTGCGGCTCCGTAAGCGATCTTAAGCGTTCAAAATGGCGAGACTGGTATAAGTCGATTGAAGTCACGTTCGAAGCCCTCAAAAAAGAACATAAACGTGTTTTTGTTTCAGGCTTATCAATGGGGGCTTTAATCGCCATCAAATTAGCTGAAGAAAAAGGCGAACGTGTAGATGGTCTTGGTTTACTATCTACAACTTTTTTTTACGATGGCTGGAACATGCCGCGCTTAAAACGTAATTTATTACTTCCTTTCGTCTTATACACGCCACTTCAGTACTTTATGTCTTGGGAAGAAACGCCCCCTTATGGGATAAAATGCGAAAGAACACGTGCTTTAGTTCATGCTGTACTCGAAAATAGAGACTCAATGGCGTCTGAAAAAGTAGGAATTTTTAACACGCCTGCAGTCACCATCAAAGAGAGTACAAGACTAATCAAAACCGCTAAAAAAGCTTTACCTAAAGTATACTCACCAACCTTGATTGTTCATTCAACTGAAGATGATATGGCGAGCGTTAAAAATGCACATTTAGTTGCAAAACGTATTTCATCACGTAAAGTAGAGACTTTTCTAGTAGACGATACCTATCATGTATTAACTCTAGATAAGCGTAAGAATGATATTGCCCTCCATATGGGTGAATTTTTTAAAAAATGTGTCGCCACTGAAGCGGCTGTAGTTTAGGAGAGTATGTTGGACACTTTTGAAACGCTACGAGATATTATTGCAACCAAATTTGATAAACCGCTTGAAGAAATTACCCCTGATGCAACTTTTGAGTCTCTTGAAATTGATTCACTAGACACATTCGATATTATTTTCGATGCAGAAGAGAAATTTGGCATTAAAGTTCCAAATGATGAAGTGGACATTAAAACAGTAAGTGATGTTGTAGCCCTACTTGACCGCCTTCGTACCTCACAAGGAAAATAATGACTGCTCGACGCGTTGCTGTCACTGGCCTAGGAGTCCTCTCACCAATAGGCAATGATCCAAAAACTTTTTTTGCTAGTTTAATGGCAGGGAAATCGGGCATCAAACGCCTTGAAATGGATTTTGTAGATCAGCTAGACTGCAAAATCGCTGCTTACATCAATGATTTCGATCCGCTCGACCATTTTGTGAAAAACAAAGCCGCAACCATGGATCGTGTCACACAGTTCGCAGTGGTTGCTAGCCAACAAGCCCTCAAAGACTCAGGTATTAATTTAGACACAGAAAACCTAGATCGTTTTGGCGTTTATCTTGGGACAGGCATGGGCGGAGCAGCGTCTGTTGAAGAAGGTTACGTCAGACTATACAAAGATCAAGCAAAACGCCTCAAACCATTTACCGTGCTCATGGCAATGAACAATGCTGCCAGCGCGCAGGTTGCATTGGACTTTGGTATCACGGGCCCAGATCTTACTTTTTGCACGGCATGCTCTTCATCATCCGTTGCGATTGGTGAAGCTGTCAGACAAATTAAACATGGCTATACGGACGTAATGCTTGCTGGAGGATCTGAAGCTTTATTAACATTTGGCACAATCAAGGCCTGGGAAGCACTTCGGACTCTCGCAGACGAAGACGAACAAAACCCAAGCGCTTCTTGTAAACCATTCTCAGGAAATCGCTCAGGCTTAGTCCTAGGTGAGGGTGCAGGGATGGTCGTTCTAGAAGACATGGATAGAGCGGTTGCTAGAGGTGCAACAATCTATGCTGAAGTCATTGGCTACGGCAGTAGTAATGATTCAAGCCACATCACACAACCTTCAGTAGAAGGCCAAGCTCGCGCTATGCGTAAAGCATTGATTGAGGCTAATATTAATGCTGATCAGCTGGATTACATCAATGCCCACGGCACTGGCACGAAACTTAATGACATCACTGAAACCAATGCGATTAAGCAAGTCTGTGGCAATAAGATTCCAGTCAGTTCTTCTAAGTCCATGCATGGTCATCTTATGGGGGCTGCTGGGGCAGTTGAATTTGTAGCTTGCATGATGGCGATTCAAGAACAAGCGCTACCGCCAACTGCACATTTAGTAGAACCTGATCCAGACTGTGACTTAGATTACGTTCCAAATATCGGACGAAAAAATGTCAAAGTCGATATCATCATGTCTAACTCATTCGCTTTTGGTGGCACAAGCGGTGTGTTAATCGCTAAAAAAGTAGGTTAATTCAGCCCATGAAAATCGCAATTGCCGGTACAGGATATGTAGGTCTATCGTTAGCGGTGCTACTGGCGCAGCATAATGAAGTCGTCGCTTTGGACATCATGGCTGAAAAAGTTGAGATGCTTAATGCAAAAAATTCCCCAATTTCAGATGCTGAGATAGAGGACTACCTTAAAAATAAACCCTTAAATCTTTCTGCAACACTCATCAAAGAAAAAGCCTATCAAGGTGCCGACTTTGTGGTGATTGCAACACCAACTGATTACGACGTTGAAACAAACTATTTCAATACCAAGTCGATTGAAGCCGTGATTCAAGATGTCTTAAACATCAATCCCAAAGCCGTAATGGTTATTAAATCAACGGTCCCTGTGGGGTACACAGATAGCATTAAAAAAACCTTCCCAAGCGCTCAAATCATGTTTTCCCCTGAGTTCCTACGTGAAGGAAAAGCGCTTTACGACAATCTATATCCTTCTCGCATCATCGTAGGTGAAATTTCAGATCGTGCGCAAATTTTTGCTGATTTATTAAAAAATGGCTCTCTAAAGCCTGATGTCGATATATTGCTCACTAACAGTGCCGAAGCAGAAGCCATTAAGCTCTTTGCAAACACCTATCTAGCAATGCGCGTTTCCTATTTTAATGAACTCGATACCTACGCAGAGTCACATGGCTTAAATACCAAACAGATTATTGAAGGTGTGTGTTTAGATCCTCGTATTGGCGGTCATTACAACAACCCATCATTTGGCTATGGCGGCTATTGCTTACCAAAAGACACGAAGCAATTACTTGCCAACTACAGTAGCGTGCCACAAAACTTGATCAATGCCATTGTGCAATCTAACAGCACACGCAAAGACTTTATTGCCGATAGCATCATGAAACGCAATCCTAAGATTGTTGGCGTTTATCGCCTCATCATGAAGAGTGGCTCGGATAACTTTAGAGCCTCAAGCATTCAAGGGGTAATGAAGCGAGTCAAAGCCAAGGGGATTGAAGTCATTGTCTACGAACCTGAACTTAAAGAATCCGAATTTTTTAAGTCAAAAGTTTATACCGACTTAAAGGCCTTTAAAGAAAAAGCAGATGTAATCATTACCAATCGAATGACTGAAGATTTGATTGATACAAAAGAAAAGGTATTTACCAGAGATTTGTTTGGGGCTGATTAGATATCCCTCTAATTAGCTAATAGCTTGTGCCACTTTGCAGGACCAGTGGTATGAACTGATGTCCCATGGACATCCACAGCAACTGTCACTGGCATATCCTTAACATCAAACTCATATATTGCCTCCATCCCCAAATCTGCAAAAGCAACAACGCGTGCGGATTGAATGGATTGTGATACCAAATAAGCAGCCCCACCAACGGCAATCAAATAAACAGATTGATGTTTCTTGATCGACGCGATTGTTTCTTCACCCCGTTCAGCCTTACCCACCATACCAAGCAATCCGGTTTTATCTAACATCATGTCAGTGAATTTATCCATACGTGTCGCTGTGGTTGGTCCAGCAGGACCAACTGCTTCACCACGCACAGGATCAACAGGGCCAACGTAGTAGATGAAGCGATTTGTAAAGTCAACGCCTTCAGGCAACGACTCTCCAAGGGCTAAAATCTCAGCGATCCTTTTGTGCGCAGCGTCACGACCAGTAAGAAGCTTGCCGCTTAACAGCAAAGTCTCGCCAGGTTGCCAAGTTTTAACATCAGCAGCTGTGACAGTATTTAAATCCACACGACGTGAGTCTTGATTCGGCGCCCAAGTGACATCTGGCCAATCGTTTAAGTTAGGTGGTGTTTGCTTGTAAGCGCCTGATCCGTTCAGCACAAAATGTGCATGGCGCGTTGCCGCGCAATTAGGAATCACTGCCACAGGCAGTGAAGCAGCATGGGTTGGATAATCTAAAATCTTCACATCCAATAAAGTGGTTAAGCCACCCAAACCTTGAGCGCCTATCCCTAGCGCATTGATTTTATCGGCGAGCTCTAGACGCAACTCTTCAATGCGATTACTCGCACCACGTTTGCGTAAAGCAGCCAAATCAAGGGGTTGCATGAGTGATTCCTTAGCAAGCAAGACTGCTTTTTCAGCAGTCCCACCTATCCCAACCCCGAGCACCCCAGGTGGACACCAACCAGCACCCATGTCCTGCACCACACTCAAAATCCAATCGACAATACTGTCTGAAGGATTCAGCATCGCTAGTTTTGCTTTATTCTCTGAACCACCGCCTTTGGCAGCAATGTTCACTTCAACCGTATTACCTGGTACTAAACGCACATGCACCACGGCTGGCGTATTGTCTTTAGTATTTGCACGTTTGCCTGCAGGGTCTCTTACAATCGAAGCTCTCAATGGATTTTCAGGAAGAAGGTAAGCCTGACGCACCCCTTCATTGACCCAGTCCTCGACATCCGCGCCCTGCTCCCATTGCACATCCGTGCCGACATTCACAAAGGCCACCACGATACCTGTATCTTGGCAGATAGGACGTTTGCCTTCAGCACACATACGAGAGTTAGTTAGGATTTGTGCAATGGCATCTTTTGCGGCAGGTGATTCTTCAATTTTATATGCCTCACCAAGTGCTTGAATAAAATCCACAGGATGGTAATAAGACATGAATTGCAAAGCATCTTTGATGCTCGCGACAAAGTCTTCTTGGGTAATGAATGGCTTATTTGTTAAGGTCATGTACTGGATCTGCTTAATGCAATGGTTGGACTGACATCACGACGTAAAATTTTTCCGTTTTTGGTCCGTGGAAACTGGTCAGTAATATAAACCACTTTAGGGGCTTTGTATGCCGCCAAATGCTTTTTACCAAAAGCGTATAAATCATCAGCCGTCGCTTTGCTGCCAGGTTGCAGAATGATATAGGCCACGACCAAGACTTTATCTTTTTCAATTGTTTCTGCTACCGATGCGCAATCAGCGACCTCAGGGTGCGATTTCAAAACACGCTCCACTTCATAAGGGGATACGCGGAAGCCAAAGCTCTTAATAATGTCATCTTTACGGCCTAGGAACCAAATATAACCATCTGCATCCATGCGGGCAAAGTCACCGGTGATAAACCAACCATCATGTTTGTGTTTCGCTGTCTCTTCAGGCTGATTCCAATAATTGATAAACAAACCTGGATCCGTATCAGGAACGCTAATAACCCCTTCTTCACCTAGAGCTACCGGCGCTAATGTTTCTGGGTCTAGTAAAGCAATGTCGTGCCCCGGCTGAGGAAACCCTGCTGAACCTGGACGAATTGGTCGAGACTTTGTTTCACACAAATAATATGAAAATTCTGACATCCCTACTGCTTCGTAAATATCAATGCCGAAGCGCTCTTGCCACTGCGCTAACACTTCATCAGACAAATGCTCACCTGCGCTCATGCAATACCGTAGGCTTGGTAAGTCTTTTTGCACAAATTCAGTCTTTTGCAAAATTTGGCGATAAATCGTCGGCACACCGATAAAAATGGTGGCCTGATGTTTCTGAATTAAGCGCGGCCAGGTATTCGCATCATTTTTACCTTCATGCACGATGACTGTTTTACCTTGATAAAGAGGATCCATCAACCCAGTGCCTAGGACATAAGTCCAATTAAACTTCCCTGAATGCATAATGCGATCGCCGTTCGGGCTAAAATCAAACCAGTATTGAGAGGCCGGTTGGCGACCGATCATTGAACGGTGTGCATGCAACACGCCTTTTGGATAGCCGGTAGTGCCCGAGGTATACACTAAATAAGCGGGATCATCTGATTGGGTCTGATGTGGGGCGTCCCAAGTGTTAATGGCTTCTAAGCTAGAGGCTAAATCAAGGACTTCCAAGCCTACAGCAGAGAGACATTCCCCCTCGCCAGTAAGCAAGACATGGGTTAAGCCCGCCACGCCATTTAAGCCTTCTCGCAACGTTTTCCATGCTGCCTTATCCGTCACGAGCACACGTGCACCGGAGTCTTTGGCCAAGTAAACTACTTCATCCGCAGTGAGCAAAGTAGAGGTTGGGACAGAAATTGCACCACGCTTCATCGCCCCCAAAAATGCTGTTGGATAATCCAAGCTATTCGGCAAGCGAATTAAGACACGGTCACCTGCAGCAATACCAATATTGCGAAGTAATTGTGCAAATTGGTCGGTCCGTTTTGATAGTCCGGCAAACGTGATTTGAGAAGTTCCCAGCGTGTCATCCTCGACAATCATCGCAATCGCTGACTCAGTCGGCATACCAAGGTGAATATCAGTACAAGCCACGCCAATATTAAAATGGGATGGCACTTGCCACACCCATTTTTCGAATGGTGCAAATGGCGCTTGTGATGTTGTTGCTGACATTTGGTAACTCCCTATTAATATTGGTTCTAAATATGCGCCTACAAAATTAAGCCATAAGGCCAATTTTGACTAATAACCTGTGTCGGCAACATCTGCATCACCGTCAACGCAAATTTTGTATCTTCTGGGCCAAGTGCACGCAAAGCATTCGCACGAAGCAATGTTTGTAAAGCCTTACCAAACATGGGCGGGTCAAGCATTTCACCTTCAAATTTAATCGCCCCACCAAGGAGAGCATCAGCCTCAATAGCCGCTTTCAGAATCTTAATTTTTTGCGTAATTTCAGTAGGTGAGGGGGTATAAGCGACCTTACATAAATGAATATGCGCAGGATGGATCACTTGTTTGCCCGTCAAACCCATCGCAGCTTCTTGACACGCATGCTTATAAACAATCCGAGATTCATTTTCGCCATGCAGATCTAACCAGCGGCGGACATCATGCGGTTCTAAAAACTTTTCTGGCATACTGCTTGAGCCGATTAAGGTTTCCACTCCACCAATCACGCCCTTACCTGCAATACGCGCTTCAAACATGAGTTGATTCATGAAGTATTTCAACTCTTCAGTCCAGTTCTCTGGCGTGATATGGATCCCCATCGCTTTTGAAAAGTCATGAATACCAAAAACAACATGTTTTACCGTTGAGTACTGCATCAACTCATGTGCTATTTTGAGTGATTTTGGATGTTCAATAATCGGCTGAATCGTAATTTTGTCATTCCAACCAGTCAGCAAATTAGAGAGATCGCGAACTTCAGCAGCACCGTATGCTTCGCCAGCTTTTGCCAACATCACGACATCAATCACATCCGACATATCACGAACAAAAGCAATATCACGCTCATATTCCTCAGTTCTAAAGGGGTTGATACGAACTGCGATAGACACTTTTTTATTGCTAGTCATGAACGCTGGCAGTTCATTTCTCAGCAACTCACGGCTCATTTCCTTTTGACGGCAACCATCTTCCAAGTCAAAAATCAAGGTATGGGCATGGGTATTAAGCGCATGCTTTTTCATGCGCTTTGAAGCGGCTTCTAAATCCTCATAAATCCCCTGCGCTGGCGAATATTTAACTGGTGGATAGTAAAGCTGAATCCCTGGCCAGTAATCCCCTAGCACATGCGGCGATATGACGCGGCAATAATCCGCGTTAGCGTATGGGTCTGAATTGTAGGTATGGTCTTGGCTCATCGTACTATTCCCTATGCAATGGGATTAAAAAGGATTACTGCTTATTTACTTCGCCACGTAACATTGTGAGCACTTCTGTCGTGGCTCGATCACTGACATCATTGCCCTCAGACACTAAATGCCAAAGTTGGTTATCAGGCAAATCTAACAATTGATCTAATGCCACAATTTGTGCGTCATTTAAACTTGGTAAATATTGACTCACAAAATCAACAAATAACAAATCCATCTCCAGCATGCCTCGCCGACAGCGCCATTCCATTCGCTTAACGGCGACATCGTGAGTATCACTTATTGGTAGAGTGGTCATCATTAAAATTTCTGCTTCACTTTCAGCGCTTTAATTTCATTAATCGCTTTAGAAGGATTCAAGCCCTTTGGACACACATCCACACAATTCATGATGTTATGGCAACGGTACAAGCGGTAAGGATCTTCTAGATTTTCTAGACGCTCTTCTTGTGCTTGGTCACGACTATCTGAAATAAAACGATACGCCTGCATCAGACCTGCTGGACCCACAAACTTATCAGGATTCCACCAAAATGATGGGCAAGATGCCGTGCAAGCGCCACACAAAATACATTCATAAAGCCCATCCAACTTTGCTCTATCTTCTGGAGACTGCAAACGCTCAGTGGCTGGCGGCGGGTCATTATTAATCAAGTAAGGCTTAATGGAGTTGTAATGCGCAAAGAACTGCTCCATATCCACGACCAAATCTCGTACCACTGGCAAGCCTGGGAGGGGACGAAGTACCACTGGCTGTTTAATGCCTTCTAAAGGAGTCATGCAAGCCAAGCCATTCTTCCCGTTAATGTTCATTGCATCCGAACCACAGACCCCTTCGCGGCATGATTTACGCATACTCAAGGTGTCATCAAGTTCCTTAATTTGAATGAGGGCATCTAGTAACATGCGGGTATCTGGCATAAGTTCGATGTCGTAATCCTGCATGTATGGATCTTTATCAACATCAGGGTTAAAACGATAAATAGAAAATTTCATTGTCCTTTTCCCCGATTAATACGTTCTAGCGATTAATGGAAAGCTGTCTACCGTCAGTGGTTTCAAGCGAACAGGCTTGTAGGCTAATCGATTGCCCTCACGGTAATGGAGTGAGTGTTTAAGCCAGTTTTCATCGTCACGCGCAGCAAAATCTTCGCGACAATGCGCGCCACGGCTTTCTTGTCTAGCTTCTGCCGCCACCATCGTTGCTTTTGCCACTTCAATTAAGTTTTCAAGCTCAAGCGCCTCGACTCGAGCCGTATTAAAAACCTTACTCTTATCTTTAATTTGTAAAGTCTTAACGCGCTCTGCTACTTGCATAATTTCGCGCACCCCTTTTGCCATTAAATCTGGGAACCGAAATACCCCGCAATGCACTTGCATCGTTCTTCGCATTGCGTCACCCACTTCTGCGACCGCTTCACCAGAAGTCTGATTATCTAAACGATCAAGACGACTGAGCGTTTGATCAGCAAAGTCTGCTGGCAGTGGTTTATGGCTGACGCCTTTTAGTGACTGCACAGTGTGATTGCCAGCGGCACGGCCGAATACCATCAAATCAAGTAATGAGTTTGAACCCAAACGATTTGCCCCGTGCACTGACACACAAGCACATTCACCAATTGCATAAAGTCCATTAATGACTTTATCGCCATCAATGACTTGGCCATTTAAATTGGTTGGAATACCTCCCATCATGTAATGCACTGTGGGTACCACTGGTATTGGGGAATAAACTGGGTCAACGTTTGCAAATTTAATTGCAATATTACGAATCCCTGGCAAGCGGCTATCAATCACTTTTTCTGAGAGATGATCGAGCTTAAGTAAGACCGCTTGACCGTCGATACCAATGCCCCGCCCTGCTTTAATCTCTGTTGCAATTGCACGTGAAACAACATCGCGGCTAGCCAAATCTTTAGCATTTGGCGCATAGCGCTCCATGAATCGCTCACCTTCAGAGTTGACTAAATATCCGCCTTCGCCACGTGCACCTTCCGTAATCAACACGCCAGCACCTGCAACGCCTGTAGGGTGAAATTGCCAAAACTCCATATCTTGCAAAGGGACGCCAGCACGTGCCGCCATCCCCAAGCCATCACCGGTATTAATAAACGCATTAGTACTTGCTTGAAAAATACGACCAGCGCCGCCGGTCGCAAACAAGGTTGATTTTGCATGCAAAGCATAGAGTTGACCTGTTTCGATTTCCATCGCAGTCACACCCAATACATCCCCCTCAGCATCGCGAATCAAATCAAGTGCAAACCACTCAATCAGAAAGTCTGTTTTAGCATAAACATTTCGCTGATAAAGGGTATGCAACATGGCATGACCAGTTCTATCTGCCACTGCACAAGTACGCGCGACGGATTCAGCCCCGTATTTTTTAGACATACCACCGAATGGTCGCTGGAAAATCTTACCGTTTTCTAGCCGATCAAAAGGCATACCAAAGTGCTCAAGCTCATAAATGGCTTCAGCCGCATTCTTACACATGAATTCAATCGCATCTTGATCACCTAAGTAATCTGAACCCTTGATGGTGTCGTACATATGCCAATGCCAGTTATCTTCTCCTACATTACCCAATGAAGCAGCAATTCCGCCCTGAGCCGCTACAGTATGCGAACGGGTGGGGAATACTTTCGAAAGCACCGCAACGCTTAGACCACTGTCAGCTAGTTGCAATGCGGCACGCAAGCCCGCACCACCTCCACCAACAACGATGGCATCATATTTTCTAATTTCGATTGCTGAGGCCATTATGCCAAGCTCCAAAGTATATAAGCCGCCCAAATTGCATCCCCTACCAAGACCAAGCCAAACAAACTTTGTAACTTAGCGCGGATACCGATGTTGTGAACGTAGTCCATTAAAATCTCTTTAACTCCAAGCCATGCGTGATAAATCAAAGCCCATAAAAACAGTAACGTGATGCCCCTAAATGAAAATGGCGCAAACCAAGCATGCCATCCATCAGGACCAAAGTTAGGTGCATCCACGACAAAGCGAAGCGCAAGCAATAGGCTATAAATAACCATAGTAATTGCGGTAGCACGTTGCCAAGCCCAATCACTAAATCCGTGCGCAGGTTTTTTACGATCTACCATAGCCAAATTCCCATACGCAATGTCAGCAACCCACTAATGACTAGCACCGCACGACTAGTTGCACGCGCATAGTTAAGGCGTAACCCATAATGTGCATCTAAAGCTAAATGCCGAATGCCCGCACATGCATGATGCAAATAAGCCCAGACAACCGCCAAACAAGTCAACTTAGCAAGCGGATGATGAAGCACTGCTTGTGCCGAATGGTAAGACTCAGCACTCGCCAAACTTTGATGTAAAACCCAAAGAAGAACCGGCAACAAAATAAACAAAAACGCGCCACTGACACGATGCATAATTGAAACCAACGCAGGAATAGGCAAACGTATCGTCAATAAATTTAGATTTTTAGGGCGATTTCTTTTAGGCGTTTTTGGGTATGGAGATGCCATCTTACTTTCCTTGTTCAGCTCGCGCAGCATCTGCTACGCGCCCAGAAACACGCTCCATTAAACGCGGATCAAAAGGTTTGGGAATAATGTATTCTTTACCAAACTCAAGCTCAGTTAGCTGATAGGCATCAAGCACTTCTTGCGGGACAGGTTCACGTGCGATTTCTGCCAATGCTTCAGCGGCTGCAACCTGCATCGCTGTAGTGATTTGTTTAGCACGCGCATCCAAAGCACCACGAAACAAATAAGGAAAACACAATGCATTATTGACTTGATTTGGAAAATCAGAGCGTCCTGTTGCCATCAAAATATCATCACGTACGGCATGTGCAAGAGAAGGTAAAATTTCAGGATCTGGATTTGCCAAGGCAAATACAACAGGCTTGGCAGCCATCACTTTTAATAATTCAGGCGCCAATGCATTAGCAGCAGACACTCCAATAAACACGTCGGCATCTACCATTGCTTCAGCTAATGTATTTAAGTCACGACTCGTTGCTAAATCACGATTCATATCATGCAAATCAGGGCGGCTTGTTTTAAGTACGCCTGATTTATCTACCATCACAAGATGTTTTGCACCCATAACTTTAAGCAGACGAGCGCAAGCGCATCCAGCGGCACCAGCCCCTAAGAATACAATACGCGCTTCTGCCAAATGCTTTCCTTGTATCGCCAAAGCATTCAGCAAGGCCGCGCCAACAATCACTGCTGTGCCATGTTGGTCATCATGAAAAACAGGAATATCTAAACGTTCACGAAGCTCTTTCTCAATACGAAAGCAATGCGGGGCAGCAATATCTTCTAAATTAATACCTCCAAACGTTGGGGCAATATTCACGACTGTCTCAATAAAAGCTTCAACACTTGGCGCCGTGATCTCAATATCAAATACATCGATATCTGCAAAACGTTTAAACAAAACCGCTTTGCCTTCCATGACAGGCTTACTTGCTAATGCGCCCATATTGCCCAAACCTAATACCGCCGTTCCATCGGTAATGACGGCGACTAAGTTTCCTTTGTTTGTGTACTTGTAAGCATTTTCAGGATCACGATTAATTTCACGGACAGGCTCTGCAACACCCGGCGTATAGGCCAAGGACAGATCTGCTTGAGTCGCACAAGGCTTGGAGGATTCAACCGACAACTTACCTGGTTTTGGAAACTGGTGATAATGTAAAGCTCTGGTTTTTAAATCACTCATGATGTCTTCTTTATTTAAAGTGCAATTCTTGATGAATACTCAATTTACTCAAGCTCATTTCGATAATGGAAATTATCGGTCAGACACAAACCCAAACGCCATTCCAGAGGCCTGTCCCCATAGGTAAAGGCAACACGTTCAATTCTTAATAGCGGCGCGCCCCCATCAATATTTAAAGCATCTGCAGCTTCCTCATCCGCGCCAACAGCACGAATATCTTCTTCAGCACGCACCATGCGAATGTCATACTCTTGCTCGTACATTCTGTATAAGGAACCTTTATATTCCTCGATTTGTTTAGCCCCTAATCCAGAAAACTCTGCTGATGGCACAATGATGTGATCAAGAATTAGTGGGCGCCCTTCAAAACCTAGCAATCTTTTAATTTCAATAATTGCTGTGCCCGGCTTTAAATTTAACTTCTTGGCAATCTTGGCGTTTGCCTTGCCTCTGGTACAAGAAAGCAATTGATTTTTTGGAAATGCTTTTTTCCCATCTTCTCCCGTCAGGCGCAAAAAGCGTAACTTCATCCCCTCTTCATTATGGGTATTTACGTAAGTCCCCTTACCCTGGCGGCGCATTAAAATATTTTCAGAGACTAGCTCATCTATCGCCTTTCTTACCGTGCCCTGACTTACTCTAAATCGCGCAGCCAACTCCATTTCACTAGGGATAATCTCCCCAGCCTTCCATTCCCCATCAATTAAACTCTGCGTCAGCATGCGCTTGATTTGCTCATAAAGCGGCTGATATAGAGGGGCTGTCGATGTGTTTATAGTAACCATGGTGATAAGTTTAACTCAATAAAATATCAAAAGTCTATAGTTTTATGTCTTATATAAGATATATATATTTTTATTGACTTTGTTTTTTTCTATGGCTAGAATCACTCCACGTAGCTAAGGCTTTTTGCACCTGCTTCAGCAATGAAAGACCGAGCCCTATATAAATATTTTTTGAATCGAGAATGTATGAACGGTTTATTTCGACCACGCAGATCTATGCTTTATGTACCGGGATGCAATACGCGCTACCTTAATAAAGCGCGCTCGCTGATCGTGGACTCTGTCATTCTCGACCTAGGCAATCCAATTCTGATTGAAGCCAAAGAACAGTCTCGTGAAAATGTGGTTGCAGCAGTAAAAGAAGGTGGTTATGGCCCTCGAGAAGTGGTGGTGCGCGTTAACGATATCGATTCGCCCTGGGGCAAAGATGACATCCATGCGGTTGCAAACATCGGGGCCGATGCAATTTTATTTCCCAACATTGAAAGTCGCGAAGACGTGCTAACGGTCCTTGATATCCTTAAGGATGCTGGAAACACCACCATACCAATTATGGTCATGATTGAAAGCCCGCTTGCAGTGCTGCACGCGGAAGAAATTGCCAGCGCTTCTGACCGCATCGCTTGTATGGTAATGGCAACCTCTGACCTTCTTTCTCATTTACGGGGTCGTATTACATTGGAGCGCCTGCCATTGTTAACGAGCTTATCCATGGTTCAATTAGCTGCTCGCGCCTATGGAAGATCAATTGTTGATGGCATCAACACTAACTTAAAAGATATGCACTCTTTTGAATATGCCTGCCGTATGGGTCGTGATTTAGGTTTAGATGGAAAAACACTGGTTCATCCTTCTCAGCTGGATTACTCCAATGATGCCTACACGCCAAAACGCGCAGAAGTGGAATTAGCAAAAGAAGTAATCGCTGAATTAGCTGCTGCGAATGCGGCTGGCCGAGGCACAGTCGTAGTTGAAGGACGCCTCATAGAAAAACATCAGGTCGAGGCTGCTAAACGTTTGCTCATACTCAATGAAATGATCCACCAACTGGAGACAGAAAGTGCTTAATAGCAACGTAAGTAACAAAAGCCCTCGAGGCAATTTTTTTGAAGACTTTAAGATCGGCCAAGTCTTTCTTCATGCTACCCCGCGCACATTGTCTGATGGCGATAGCGCTTTATATATCGCGCTGACAGGCGCGCGCCAAGTATTGCATTCAGCGCAACCCGTCGCGCACGCCATGGGTTATAAAAATCGAACAATTGACGATTTGCTGGCTTTTCACATGGCTCTTGGCAAAACCGTACCCGATATTTCAATTAACGCCATCGCCAACTTAGGTTACGCACAAGTCCAGTTTGTAAGACCCATTTATGCTGGCGATACGATCAGCTCAAAATCTACTGTGGTTGGACTCAAGCAAAACTCTGATGGAAAAAGTGGGATCGTTTATGTGCATTGCGAAGCGCTCAATCAGGATCATCAAGTCGTCATTTCGTGGCTGCGATGGGTCATGGTTCGTAAAAGTAATCTTGATGCCCCGGCGCCAGATACCGTCTTGCCAGAATTTGAGAAAGTTGTCGATGTAAAAAACTTACACATTCCTCATGACGTTAAATATCAAGCCTTTGATACACGAATGACTGGCAGTCACTTTGTATGGGATGACTATGTAAAAGGCGAAGTCATCAATCACCCATCAGGCATGACAGTGGATGAGAGCGACCATACATTAGCCACTAAGCTATATCAGAATCCTGCGAGGTTACATTTCGACGCATCCAAATCTACGTATGGGAAACGCTTAGTGTTTGGCGGCCATGTCATGTCAGTATGTCGTGCACTTTCATATGAAGGTTTAGAAAATGCACTTTCTATTGCGGCAATTAACAGCGGAGCACATTGCAACCCTACTTTTGGGGGCGATACTTTATACGCGCATTCAGAAGTTCTAGACCGCATTGAGATTCCAGGTCGCAAGGATGTCGGCGCATTACGTTTACGCTTGGTTGGTGTTAAAAACCAACCTTTACGCTTTTTATCAGACGCCTCAACCACCGTTGATGGCAAACGCAGCTACAGCCAAAATGTAGTATTGGACTTGGACTACACCGTCCTCATGCCACGTAAATCATAATTTGCAATATTGGAAAAGGAAAAGCCATTGAATACTTTAGTCCACCCAAATGACGCTCTATTTAAAGGCGAACAAGCCTTTCCTGTGATTCCAAGTTGCGAGCATTTTGCCGGCAGCGAAAAGCTAATATTGAAAGCACTTCAAATTCAAGATGAGTTAGGTCCAATTTTTGACATCACGTGCGACTGTGAAGATGGTGCTGCCGCAGGTCAAGAACGTGAACATGCTGAAATGATTGTGCGTGTTCAACAATCCGAAGCTAACAAAAACAAAATGGCTGGCGTACGCATCCATGACTACACACACGCTGCTTGGCGCCAAGATGTGGATATTTTTGTTGAAGGCATCGGCAATATTGTCGCCTACATCACAATTCCAAAATCAACCAGCGCTGCACAAGTGGAAGAGATGATTACTTACATTCAAAACAAATGTAAGGAGCATGGCATCGATCGCGAAATTCCAATTCATATCCTGATTGAAACCCATGGGGCTTTGCATGAAGTATTCGACATTGCCGCGTTGCCTTGGATTCAAGTTCTTGACTTTGGCTTAATGGATTTTGTGAGTGGTCATCACGGCGCAATTCCCGCTTCAGCGATGCGCAGTCCAGGTCAATTCGAACATCGTCTATTAGCACGTGCAAAAACAGAAGTGGTCGCGGCAGCGTTAATGAACGGCATTGTACCGGCACACAACGTTTCACTGGATTTAAAAAACACGGTTGCGACCAATAGCGATGCAACACGTGCGCGTCAAGAATTTGGCTTCTTGCGGATGTGGAGCATTTATCCAACGCAAATTCAAGCGATTGTGGATGCAATGAAACCCAATCTTGATGAAGTGCAAGTTGCTGCAGATATTTTGATCGCTGCACAAAAAGCGGAATGGGGCCCAATCCAACATGCTGGGGAACTTCATGATAGGGCCACTTATCGCTACTACTGGGAAATCTTACAAAAAGCCAAAATCAGTGGCATCAATATTCCAGCCATAGCAATAGACGCATTTTTTGCATAAAGATTAGGATTAATAATGAGTCATCACAATTCAGCTGGCGCAAGATTCCGTGCAGCACTTGCAGCAGAAAAACCACTACAAATCATCGGCGCGATCAATGCTTACCATGCAAAACTTGCTGAACAAGTTGGTTACAAAGCGCTTTATCTTTCAGGTGGTGGTGTCGCTGCAGGCTCATTAGGGCTTCCTGACCTTGGCATTTCTACCATGGATGACGTCATGACCGATGTACGTAGGATCACCGATGCCACTGACGTGCCATTGTTAGTCGATATCGACACAGGCTTTGGCGGCGCATTCAACATTGCACGCACTGTTAAATCGATGATCAAAATGGGCGCAGCTGCAGTCCATATCGAAGATCAAGTCCAGGCAAAACGTTGTGGCCATCGGCCAAATAAAGCTGTAGTAAGCCAGGCTGAAATGGTCGATCGTGTAAAGGCTGCCGTTGATGCGAAAACTGATCCTGATTTCGTTATTATGGCTCGGACCGATGCTCTTGCAGTGGAAGGGTTGCAGTCAGCGATTGACCGTGCATGCGCCTGCGTCGAAGCCGGTGCCGATATGATTTTTCCTGAAGCAATGACAGAACTTAGCATGTATAAACAGTTTGTAAATGCGGTCAAGGTGCCGGTCCTAGCTAACATTACTGAGTTTGGTTCCACCCCCCTATTTACAGTCGAAGAACTTGCAACAGCAGATGTTGCCATGGTGCTCTACCCGCTATCAGCTTTCCGTGCGATGAACCAAGCAGCGCTTAAAGTCTATGAGACTGTTCGTAAAGAAGGCACTCAAATGAACGTTGTCCCACTCATGCAAAGTCGCATGGACCTCTATGATTTTTTGGGATACCACGCGTTTGAACAAAAGCTAGATGAGCTCTATAAGAGTTAATCAGCAATAAAAAATAAATGATTTCAACAAAAGTTATATTAAAAATAACGATAGGAAACAGTCATGACTAACAATGCAAATCCAGCTGCAACTGAACCTAAACGCAAAAAAGGGGTTGCCCTTTCTGGTGTAGTCGCAGGTATCTCAGCCATCTGCACCGTCGGCCATTCAGGCAATGATTTGCACTATCGTGGTTATGATATTTTGGAGCTAGCCAAACACGCTACTTTCGAGGAGGTCGCACATTTATTAATTCATGGCGCATTGCCAACAAAAGCTGAGCTAACCGCCTACCATGCAAAGCTAAAAAAATTACGGGATTTGCCAGCAGCGCTCAAAAGTGTTTTAGAACACATCCCCGCCAACGCTCACCCAATGGACGTGATGCGAACTGGCTGTTCTATGCTCGGCACCCTAGAGCAAGAAGCAGAAAATCATAATATTGATGGTACAAAAGATATTGCTGATCGATTGATTGCCTGCTTTGGTTCGATTTTGCTTTATTGGTATCACTTCAGCCACAATCAAAAACGTATTGAATGCGTCACAGATGATGACTCTATCGCTGCTCACTTTTTACATTTACTTCATGGTAAAAAACCTTCCGCTTTACACGAAGCCTGCATGAATACTTCTCTAGTGCTTTACGCAGAGCACGAATTTAATGCATCAACATTCACAGCCCGTGTTATCGCAGGCACCTTATCGGACATTTACTCTGGTATCAGTGGCGCAATTGGCGCACTAAGTGGGCCAAAACATGGTGGGGCGAATGAAGCCGCCATGCAAATTATCGAACGTTATAAAAACCCTGATGAAGCTGAGGCTGACATCATGCGTCGCATGGCCGCGAAAGAAATTATTATTGGCTTTGGCCATCCCGTTTACACCATTTCAGACCCTCGCAACGTGGCGATTAAAGAAATCTCACGAAAGCTTTGCGAGGCTGGCAACAACATGAACTTATTTAACATTTCTGATCGCATCGAACAAACGATGTGGCGCGAGAAGAAAATGTTTCCAAACCTCGACTGGTACAGTGCGTCGAGTTATCACATGATGGGGGTTCCTACTGCCATGTTCACCCCCATCTTTGTGATTTCCCGCACCACTGGCTGGGCTGCGCACGTGATTGAGCAGCGCATTGACAACAAAATTATTCGACCCAATGCAGAATACAACGGACCTGAAGACCGCCCATTTCTGCCCATCGAAAAACGATAATTTATCTAAAAAGAAAGCAACAAAATGTCATCTCATATTTCTAATGTACGCCCTGCTCCAGACCAAGTGTTGGTTGATATTGCTGATTATGTATTAAATTACAAAATTGACAGTTCAGAAGCTTATGACACTGCCCGGAATTGCTTAATGGATACTTTAGGTTGTGGTCTAGAAGCACTTTCATATCCAGCATGCACTAAATTAATGGGGCCTATTGTTCCTGGAACAGTCGTTCCTAATGGCGCTAAAGTTCCAGGCACACAATTTCAACTCGACCCAATCCAAGCCGCTTTCAATATCGGTGCAATGATTCGCTGGTTAGACTTTAACGACACATGGCTGGCTGCTGAATGGGGTCATCCATCTGACAACCTAGGTGGAATTTTGGCAACAGCAGATTGGATATCACGCACCCGAGTCGCTCAAGGAAAAGCCCCGCTAACGGTTAAAGACGTCCTAACAGGAATGATTAAGGCTCATGAAATTCAAGGGGTGCTTGCGCTAGAAAACAGCTTTAACCGCGTAGGATTGGATCACGTTATTCTAGTAAAAGTCGCATCTACAGCAGTCGTCACAGGCTTATTAGGTGGAACAAAAGATGAAATCATCAATGCAGTTTCTAATGCATGGGTAGATGGCCAATCACTTCGTACCTATCGCCATACCCCCAATACTGGTTCACGTAAGTCTTGGGCAGCGGGTGATGCAACAAGCCGTGCAGTCCGCTTGGCACTGATGGCGATGAAAGGCGAGATGGGCTATCCCTCTGCCTTAACAGCCAAAACATGGGGCTTCTATGATGTTTCATTCAAAGGCCAGCCTTTTAAATTCCAACGTCCATACGGTAGCTATGTGATGGAACAAGTGCTGTTCAAGATCTCATTCCCGGCTGAGTTCCACGCACAAACAGCCGTGGAATGCGCTTTAACCTTACATCTACAAATTGGTGAGCGTATTAACAGCTTAGATAAAATTGCCCAGATCGAAAAAATTGTCATCACAACACACGAATCAGCCATCCGCATCATCGATAAAACAGGGCCACTAGCCAATCCAGCTGATCGTGACCACTGCATTCAATACATGAGCGCAATTGGTTTATTAAAAGGCAATTTAACCGCAGCTGATTATGAAGATGATGTAGCAAACGATGCACGCGTAGATGCACTCCGTGCCAAAATGCAATGCGTAGAAAAAGCAGAATACACTAAAGATTACCTAGACCCTGAAAAACGATCAATTGCAAACGCGATCCAAGTGTTCTTCAAAGACGGCACTAAGTCAGACAATATTGCTGTGGAATATCCAATCGGCCACCGTCGTCGTCGCGGCGAAGGCATCCCCGAGCTGGTCAAGAAATTCAAAATCAACTTAGCACGTCGTTTCCCAGCAAAACAACAAGCCGCAATTTTAGCCGTTTGTGAAAACCAAAAAACCTTGGAAGCAACCCCTGTGCATGAATTTGTAAACCTATTTGAAATCTAAATAATGCTTTCTACCTACCACACCCACGTATCAGAACGCGCCTTAGTTGGTTTACCGCCCTTGCCACTCAATGCAGCGCAGGTGGCTGCGCTGGTTGACCTGCTTAAAGTCACGCCTGCTGATGCTGCTGATGCGCCTGAGCTGATTAATCTCCTCGAGAATCGTATT
>CAJBIA010000007.1 GCA_903953055.1 uncultured Methylophilaceae bacterium | reverse complement strand
GTAAATGGCTAGCGATTAGCGCGATTGTGTTGGCTATTGATGTTTATACCAAACATCTTATTCAGCAATCGTTTCAATATGGCGACTTTTTAAAAGTGACGTCATTTTTTAATTTGGTGCGTTATCACAACCAAGGCGCAGCTTTTAGCTTTCTTGCTAACCAAGGTGGTTGGCAGCAGTTCTTCTTTGCCACCATTGCGATCGTGGCATCAGCCGTCATCATTTATTTGCTTCGCAAAAATACAGAGCAGAAGATCTTTTGCTTGGCTTTGGCATTGATCTTAGGCGGTGCTTTGGGGAACCTTTACGACAGGCTGACCTTGGGCTATGTCGTGGATTTCTTATTTTTCCATTACCAAGAATTTTATTGGCCAGCCTTTAATGCCGCTGACTCAGCAATTACCGGCGGCGTCATCTTGCTGTTGATTGATAATTTTAAACAACCTAAAACATAACGCAGTCGTTCCTTGTTTAGCGCTGCGCTTTTAGATGATGATTTTTAATTTTTTGGCACTTTAAAGTTTTATTGCTAGAATCACTCTATGAATTATATGGCATACAAGAAATTGACGAGCTGGATTGCAGTGTTTGCAATCTTGTTGGTATCTTTTGCGCCTGTCATTTCACATGCAAAATCACTTCATGATCTTCAAGGTTCAGAAAAGATTTGTACGGTTCACGGGATGAAAGAAATTCCTGGCAGTCCTATTCCTATTAATAATGATCATGTTATACATCTTCAGCATTGTGCTTATTGTTCACTTGCTTCAGATAAAGCTTATCTCTCAGTTAGTAATGTGCAATTAGGCTTAATGGTTATTCCTTCATATTCACAGTTCTTCATTGAATATGAATCTCCTGTTCTACAAGCGCACTTCCAATCTTCACATCCCCCCCAAGCACCACCCGCAATCTAAAAAAATCGTTGTTCGTAACGGGCTAATTTAGCCTTACATGCATGTCGTGAATACGCATGCCTATGATTTTTAGATTGGGGACCACCATGATTTATTTAAATATCCAAGAGCTCATTGCATCTAGACAGGTGCAGTGGGGAAGAAGAGTGACATTGACGGGCATATCGGATGCGACAGGCATTAGTCGTATGACGCTCCATCGTATGATTCATCGAAAAAGCCACAACACCATCACAGATCAACTTGATAAGTTGTGTGATTTCTTTAAGTGCGAATTAACCGAGTTGGTTAAGTATGTCCCAAACAGCACAAATCCGGCGATAGCTAAAAGCGCCGCTTAATTAAGGAGAGTGTTTTGAAAAAAATTATTGCAATTTTAATTGGGACTATCTTTACTCAACAAGCTTGGGCGGGGGAAGAAGAGCTTAAACTTGATAATGTGGAGGTTCGTGGATCGGTGATTGATAGCCGAATTATGAAGCATCCAGCTACTGTTGAAACTTATGATCGGGAGCAAATTCAGGATAGCGTGAACGCGGCAACGCCAGCACAAGCGATGAAGTATCTACCGAGCATTCAAGTGCGGGAGCGTTTTATTGGTGACCGAAACGGCATTATTGCTACGCGAACGATTGGTGCGATTTCCAGCGCACAAAGCATGCTCTATGGAGATGGCATTTTACTTTCTAACCTCCTTGGAAACTCTTATTCCTATCCACCGCGTTGGGGCATGGTGAGTCCAGAAGAAATTGAAAGTATCAGTATGATGTATGGTCCATTTTCTTCACTATATGCAGGCAATTCTTTTGGTGGGGTGATTAGCATCAAGACACGTATGCCAGAAAAGTTTGAAGCGCATGCCAATGTACAAACTTTCATGCAAAACTTTAAACTTTATGGGTCAGATGTGACAAATCATGGCAACCATGAAAGTGCTTCTGTTGG
>CAJBIA010000006.1 GCA_903953055.1 uncultured Methylophilaceae bacterium | reverse complement strand
TTTAACCGCGGATGGCAAACGATAACGGGCTTGCGTGTGCGTTGTTGCGATCGTAAGTGAGCCTACATCTTCATGACTGAACTCTTCCCCAACGCGCTTAATATTCTCCATATCTCGCATGACGCGCTCAGCCAAATCGACAATACTCTGCCCAGGGACCGTTATCCCAGTTAGGCGTTTTCCATGTCGCTGAAAAATCTGTAAATTAAGCTCTTGTTCAAGCAATTGAATTTGCTTACTGACGCCAGGCTGTGAAGTATGCAAGGCATCTGCAGCTAATGAAATGCTCATTCCCTGCTTTACAACCTCACTCACATACCTCAATTGATGCAATTTCATCTTCAGATCATCCTTTATAATCAATAAGAATATATTAAGAATAAATAAGTATAAAAACAACATATTTAATAAAATATAATGAACACTTATTTTCAATCCCATAAACATCAATAGCGTTAAGGATTACCATGGATTTTGGTTTCATTGTTGCAGGCTTTCTTGTTGGCTTTTTAGTTGGTTTAACAGGCGTAGGCGGCGGCTCACTGATGACCCCTATACTGCTCTTGTTTTTCCATATCAAACCCGCTTTTGCTGTAGGCACGGATTTGCTTTATGCCTCCATCACAAAATCTGTGGGAATTTTTGCACACGGCAAACTTGGCAATATTGACTGGCGCATTGTTAAACTGCTCGCCGCAGGGAGTGTCCCAGCATCAATCGGGACTATTTTATTCCTGCGCACCATCAATGTTGAATCAAATGATGCCATCGCAACCATCAAATTTAGCCTTGGGGTCGCACTGATCGTGACATCGGCAGCGGTCCTTTTAAGAACAAGGCTGATGAGTATTTTAGCCAAAGAAACATTAATTCCTCAACCTTACGTTGCTGCAAGCACAGTTTTCCTTGGTGTAGTGCTTGGTGGCTTGGTGACACTTACCTCCGTAGGTGCCGGCGCACTTGGTGTGACAGCGCTGATTGTGCTATACCCAAAGAAAAAAATCACCACCATCATCGGCAGCGATATTGCACACGCGGTACCATTAACATTAGTGGCCGGCCTAGGTCATGCCAGCCTTGGTACTGTGGATTACAGCTTACTTGGCACACTTCTAATCGGATCGATTCCTGGCATTTATATTGGAAGTCATTTAAGTGCAAAAGTCGCCGAGCATTGGATACGCATAGCACTCGCTACAATCTTGATCTACGTTGGCTTAAAATTAGTACTTCATTAATCAAGATTCAACGTCGATAAGTGCAGCATTGGCTTCACTTTTGAATTAAAATAACGCCTCTTTAAAAAGCACTCAAATATGTACAAATACGACGCAATTGATCAACAAATTGTAAACGAACGTGTCGCACAATATCGCGACCAGACAAATCGCTATCTCTCTGGCGAGCTGAGTGAAGATGAATTTCGCCCGCTTCGTTTACAAAATGGCTTATATATCCAACGCCAAGCCCCTATGCTTAGGATTGCTGTGCCTTATGGCATGCTCTCATCAAAACAATTACGCAAACTTGGCGAAATTGCGAAAAAATATGACAAAGGTTACGGCCATTTCAGCACCCGTCAGAACCTCCAACTTAACTGGCCTAAGCTAGAGGATGTT
This sequence comes from uncultured Methylophilaceae bacterium, assembly GCA_903953055.1. Lineage (GTDB taxonomy): Bacteria > Pseudomonadota > Gammaproteobacteria > Burkholderiales > Methylophilaceae > Methylopumilus_A. The sequence goes on along the minus strand of CAJBIA010000006.1, from coordinate 1,847 downwards.
CCAGAAATTTTGGCTGAACTGGCAACCGTAGAAATGCACGCCATTCAAACCTCCGGCAATTGCATTCGTAATATCACCACAGACCAATTTGCTGGTGTAGCGCCTGATGAGGTGATTGATCCTCGCGCCATGGCAGAGGTTATGCGCCAATGGAGTACCTTTCACCCAGAGTTCGCGTTATTACCCCGTAAATTCAAAATCGCGGTTTCAGGCACAGAGCAAGACCGTGCCATTGTGCAAGCCCACGATATTGGCATGGAATTCTTCAAGGATACAAACAACCAAACAGCAATTAAAGTCTGGGTGGGTGGTGGTTTAGGTCGCACACCGATCTTAGGGACAGTGATTCGTGAACATTTAGACTGGCAACACGCCCTCACTTATTGCGAAGCGATTATCCGCGTATACAACATACATGGACGCCGCGACAATGCCTACAAAGCGCGCATTAAGATTTTGGTGAAAGCGTTGGGCATTGAAGAATTCAAAAAACAAGTAGAAGCTGAATGGTTGCACTTAAAAAGCAATCCAAACACCATTACAGAAACTGAGTTAGCGCGTGTGGCAAAACACTTCGACGCAATGCCCTACGAAAACTTGCCAGCCCACGACCCAAGCTTCGATAGTGCAGTTGCATCGAACCCCGCCTTTGCTGCTTGGGTAAAGCGCTGCGTTCATCCTCATAAACAATCTGGCTATCGTGCGGTCACACTTTCATTAAAACCTCATGGTCACGCGCCAGGAGATGCTTCGTCCGAACAAATGCAATCCGTTGCCGACCTATCTGATAGCTATAGTTTTGGTGAGTTACGCGTTTCACATGAACAAAACTTAATTCTAGCTGACGTAAAACTAAGCGACCTCTTCCAACTTTGGGAGAAAGCACGCACTGCTGGGCTCGCAACGCCTAATATTGGTTTATTAACAGACATCATTTGCTGCCCAGGTGGTGATTTTTGTTCATTAGCCAACGCAAAAAGCATTCCGATTGCCGAAGCGATTCAAATGCGATTCGACAATCTCGATTACCTGCATGACATTGGTGACCTAGAACTTAATATTTCAGGATGTATGAATGCTTGCGGTCATCACCATATCGGTCATATCGGCATTCTAGGCGTGGATAAAGACGGCTCAGAATGGTACCAAGTCACAATTGGCGGCAAACAAGGCAATGATGCAAGCATCGGCTCTGTCATTGGACCATCGTTCTCAGCAGAAGAAATGCCAGGCGTAGTGCAACGCTTGATTGAGGTCTATATCCAAGAGCGCACGCCGGAAGAACGCTTTATTGATACCGTGCGTCGTATTGGTGTACCTCCATTCAAAACACATGTTTATGCGTCCAAGGCTCAGGAGATAAGCAATGTCTAATTTAATCAAAGACAACGCCATCGCTGCTGATGAATGGACACGCGTATCACCGCCAAGCCTAGGTGAGGAAACCGTTCGCAAACAAGCAGGTAAAGTGGTGCTATTTAAGCTCACCGGCGAAGAAACATTCACCGCAGAACAAATTGCGGCGACTCAAATACCAGCAACTGGCAAAGTACTTGTGCCATTTACGGTTTGGCGTGCCAATCAAGATGCTCTAGCCAGCCGTCTAAGCCAAGGTGAGGTTGGGCTTCTCATCGCCACACACGAGGCGATTGAAGAGGTCATTGCCGAGGTAAAAGACATTAACGCTTTTGCTTTGATCGCTGTTTATGTAGAGCGCTTTGCAGATGGACGAATTTTTTCGATTGGCAACTTACTGCGCACACGTTACGGCTTTAAGCATGACCTTCGTGCTGTGGGCGATGTATTGCGCGACCAATTATTCTTTTTGAAGCGCTCCGGGTTTAATA
>CAJBIA010000005.1 GCA_903953055.1 uncultured Methylophilaceae bacterium | reverse complement strand
CGATAAATGGGACGCCAGAGCCACGTAAGGCTTCTTCAACATTACTCACCGCGCTGATTTGAGGGACGCCGACCCCTGCAACGATACGGGTCGTACAGATAGAACCAGGACCGATACCGACTTTTACGCCGTCAGCGCCAGCATCCACCAAAGCTTTAGCCGCTTCGCCGGTAGCGATATTGCCTCCGATGACTTGGACATTGGGGAAGTTTTTCTTGACCCAAGTCACGCGGTCTAATACCCCTTGAGAGTGACCATGCGCAGTATCGACCACAATCGCATCGACACCGGCTTCAGCAAGTGCTGCAACACGAGCTTCTGTGCCATCACCCACGCCGACTGCAGCCCCAACGCGCAAGCGTCCATGGGCGTCTTTACAGGCTAATGGGTGGTCGCTGGACTTTTGAATATCTTTAACGGTGATCAGGCCTTTAAGGTTGTAAGCCTCATCAATCACGAGCACGCGCTCTAGTCGATGTTGATGGAGGAGTTCCATGACTTGCTCACGACTTGCGCCTTCACGTACCGTGACCAAACGATCTTTAGGGGTCATGATGTTTGCAATGGATTGGTCTAAATTGGTTTCGAAACGCAAATCGCGATTAGTGACAATCCCCACGACTTTGGTGCCATCCACGACTGGCAATCCTGAGATTTTATGTAAACGGGTCAGAGCTAATACATCGCGGACGGTCATGTGTGGTTGAATCGTGACAGGATCAATCACAACGCCAGATTCAAAACGTTTCACACGAGAAACATGAATGGCTTGCATTTCTGCGGTCATGTTTTTATGAATAATGCCCATGCCACCTTCTTGCGCCAATGCAATGGCAAGTGGGGCTTCTGTGACGGTATCCATGGCAGCGGACACGACAGGGATGTTAAGACGGATGGTGCGAGTTAATTGAGTGGCGAGACTGACTTCGCGAGGGAGTACATTAGAGTGCGCTGGGACCAACAAAACATCATCGAATGTAAGCGCATTTTGCAACAAACGCATGGTGAATATTCCTTGCTTCCAAAACAAGATTATACCGACTTGTCGTTGACCAAACAATCATGAATCATGTTTTAGCAGGAGATATTGTTGGATTTAAACCTTGAAGGGATTATTCAGCGATGTCGCCGCCCCCTTTTTTCATGACCTTGCCTTCAGCTGCCCGTTGGCGACGCACTTCTTTGGGGTCGGCAATCAAGGGACGGTAGATTTCAACCCGGTCTAGGTGACGTAATTCAACATCGAGCTTGCTGAGTTTTCCGAACACGCCGATTTTATTGATCGTCAAATCAATCTCTGGGAATTTGGCGAGCACGCCAGATTGCAAGATGGCAGTTTCAGCACTCGTTCCTTTGGGGACTTTAACTGGGAGGATGATTTGCTGATCGGGGAGGGCGTATGCCACTTCCACCATCATTTCTTGCGTATCTGTATTCACAAAAAGGCTTTCGTTTGTTATTTAAGTATATTGTCGGCACGCGTGACAAAAGAGTCAACAAAGGTATTCGCAATATGGCTAAAAACAGGGGAGATTAATTGACTTAACCAGGCGCTGGAAAATTCATATTCCAATAGAAATTCTATTTTGCAGGCCTCTTCACTTAATGCGATGAAACGCCAGTTCCCTTCAAAGTGCTTAAAGGGGCCATCTTTGAGTTTCATGTCCATTGCATGAGGAAAATTCTTTTCATTTTGGGTTGTGAATTGTTGCTTTAGCCCATGAAAATCAATGTGCAATGTCGCCGTCGTGGTCTCGATGGATCGCTCAATTAAATCCACCCCCCCGCACCAAGGTAAAAATGCTTGGTAATCTTCAACGCCATCGACCAAGTTAAACATCTGCGCGGCAGAGTGATGTACTAATACGGTTTTTTCTACGGTGACCATCTTTATTGTTTGTTTTTGCGTAAGCCCTACCTTCAAGGCGTGACTTGATCTTTTCAAAGGCAACTAGAGTAAAATGGCTATTTTAAGCTATTTAAGCCCTGCGTGTATCAATGAGTATTGCCCAAAACAAAAAAGCATTTCATGACTATTTCATCGAAGAAAAGTACGAGGCTGGCATCGTGCTTGAAGGATGGGAAGTGAAGGCGATTCGTGATAATCGATCTAACATCAAAGAAGCCTATGTGATTATCCAGCATGGCGAGGTGTATTTAATTGGCTGTCATGTCACCCCACTTGGGGCAGCGTCTACGCATATTCGCCCAGATGCGATTCGTACGCGTAAGCTGCTTTTACACAATGAAGAGATTGCTAAACTGATTGGTAAAGTAGAGCGCGCAGGTTATACCTTAGTGCCGCTGGATTTGCATTTCAAGAATGGGCGCGTCAAAGTGCAAATTGGGCTGGCGAAGGGCAAGAAGCAGTATGACAAGCGCGATGCAGAAAAAGAGCGTGACTGGGAACGTGAGCGTGGCCGAATTGTTCGTGCGCATAATAAGTAGATGCTAAGAGTAAGTAGATTTGAAAGGATGGCGATCTTAGGATAAAAATATTGATCCCCCCGTTTATCTTATATATACTTTATATATACAAATAAAGTTGTGAAAGGTATTTAATATGAGCGCCGCTACTAAGACTATCACGCCTTCTACCTCAAAGAAGCCAGAAGCATCTAGCATGCTCCTCAAATTCAAACGCAAGGATAGCCCAATAGGTGTTCAGAAAGCCACAGTCAAACACATGGCAGAATTGCTGGGATTTAATGAAACTGAGGTTGTGCATTATGCTTTATCTAAACTCGCCCAAGAGATCATTCCTGCGTATGAATTAGATGGTGGCGCATTGACTGAATCTGAGATTAAAAAGATCAGAAAGCTCTCTGGTATCGACCAAGATATGGCGATGACAAGCGCATTGTTCGCTTAGTGATAGATGAAGTATTTCTCAGTCCCAACAAACGGTGACATCGTTTGGTGTTTATTTCCTGAAGCGTTAGGAATTCCCGGTCCTAAGCCTCGGCCTGCATTGATTATTGCGATTGGTGCAGATAGTAAGAATAAGCCTTTTGTGACGGTTGTCTATGGCACGACTAAAAAACTTAATCGATTATATCCGTCAGAATTTAAGATTGAGAAAGCGGATGGAGCAAGTTTTAAATTGTCAGGATTAGCTGCAGATACCAAATTTGATTTTAATCATCAAGTCAAACTTCCCTATTGCAGCACTTGGTTTGGTTCGGCGCCAGGACAGCCGTTTCTTAATCAACCAAAGCTTGGGGTACTTGCTCCTAATTTAGTTGCACGTGCAAAGCAGGCATTTGATCATGCTCATCAAGCTTAAGCTGAGAAGCGTTGCCAAGCACAACTAGATTTGATGGGAGAAAAAGCTGTTTAGGTCTATTGGAATTGCTGTAGTGTTGTTGGTGTTATAAGTAGGTTATTTATCCCTGAAAAAACTCTATAGTGTTATCTACCCTAGTGTGGGTCCAATCATTCAACTTCGATTAGTATTTCATTGCGCCTTAAGAATGGCAAAGTCCATGGCGGGTTATATCTTGCCAGTTCCGGGTCGCTTAAGGGCCTTAGATTTTTGCTAGTCATCCATTGCGTCAGCTCGCGCGTTTTTTTGGCTATCTTTTCTTCATTCACTAATCCGGAGAATCTCAGCACAGCCACCTTTGTTTCTCCGATCTCTCGAAGACTGACATTGGGGTTATTGGGCCTTGGGATAGTGGAATGGGTATATTGGCTTGGCATCACAAAGTACATGCGCCAACCATTGTTAGCCTCTTTGGTGCTCGTGGTTTCTGCCTTCATGACGACGGGCGCGGTCATGCTGATTTTTTCTTGTGTCCCGGATGCCGCGGTATTATTCCCAAAGATATAATCTGCAATAGATCTAAATCCTTTGTTTGAAGATTCTTGAAGATTACCGGTGACGACTACCTCAGCAATCATCTTCGGGGCATAGAGGCGGATCTCAAAGGAGCCTTCTTTTTCAATCAGATTGAATTTTGGTTCTTCAATGGCCATGGCTAAATTTGAAATCAAAAGAAAAGAAGTTAACCATAGCATTTTTGGATCAATATGTGCCATGAACTTTAATGAACGATTAAAAGTCATAATGTATATTCCCTGCTATCAACCTTCGAAAGGGTATCTTGATGTTAATTTTAAATAAGCCTATGGGCACAGATATTCCTTCATCACAGATTACACCAGAAGCGATCTATCAGGAACGTCGTTTGTTTTTTAAATCATTAGGGATTGCTGCAGGGTCAATGGCGTTTTTAGCCGCGACCGCTAGGCAAAGTCTGGCAGGTATGACGGCGTTGCCTGATTTTATGCGCGCCAATAATCACTTGAGTGATGCATTGACCCCATTCAAACACATTACCAGCTATAACAATTACTATGAATTTGGAACGTCCAAATCCGATCCTGCTGAGTATGCGCATACCCTTAAAACTGACCCTTGGTCGATTACGATTGAAGGTGAAGTGGCTAAGCCAATCACCCTGTCATTAGATGACATCCTCAAATTAGCGCCGCTTGAGGAACGTATTTATCGACTCAGGTGTGTAGAAGGCTGGTCGATGGTGGTGCCATGGGTGGGCATTCCTTTGAGTGCCTTACTCAAAAAAGCCAATCCGAATGGCAATGCCAAGTATGTTGAATTGATCTCGGTTCAGCGGCCTAGTGAAATGGTGGGTCAGCGATCCAATATCTTGGACTGGCCCTACAATGAAGGCTTAAGACTAGATGAGGCCATGCATCCGCTGACAATTATGGCAGTTGGGCTCTATGGCAAAGTGCTTCCTAATCAAAATGGGGCGCCTATTCGATTAGTGGTGCCTTGGAAGTATGGGTTTAAAAGTGCCAAAGCGATTGTCAAAATTAAACTCACGGAAAAAATGCCGGTGACGAGTTGGATGAAAGCCAATAGTAATGAATATGGTTTTTATGCCAATGTGAATCCAGAGGTCGATCATCCGCGTTGGTCGCAAGCCACAGAACGTGGCATTGGGGATGGGTTTTTATCCAAACGTCGTAAAACAGAGATGTTTAATGGCTATGCTAAAGAGGTGGAATCACTCTATCGGGGCATGGATTTAAGAAGATATTTTTAATGCACCTGCAGCTTAAACTTGCCACCACTAAAAAGTTAGTGTTTGTGCTAGCCTTGTGGCCCTTGGTCTCGATTGGCTTACAAGCGTATTTTGATCAGCTAGGCGCGAATCCAGTGGAATTGATTGAACGTCATTTCGGCAAATGGACCTTAATTTTTCTATGCTTGACCTTAGCGATGACGCCATTGCGTAAGCTCACACATAATGGTCAATGGGTTTTATATCGCAGGATGTTAGGTCTTTTTGTATTTTTTTATAGCACGGTGCATTTGCTTTGTTATGTGGGCATTGATTACCAATTTGCTTGGCAGGACATGAAAGACGATATCCTGAAACATCGTTATGTGCTCGTGGGTTTTTTGGCATGGCTACTATTGATTCCACTGGCGTTGACTTCAACCAAGAAGATGATCGCGCGTCTCAGAACCAAATGGAAAAAACTGCATCGCCTGGTGTATGTGATTGCCATTTTGGGCTTGCTCCATTTCTTTTGGCTGATTAAGAAAGACATGACGCAGCCGCTGATTTTCACAGGGGTCATTGTCGTGTTATTAGCACTTCGGATTGATTCGTCAGCATTTAAAGCAAAAAAATCCACTTAGATCCCCTCTAAGTTATAAGAAAGGCGCTGAAATGAAATTAGATGATGGGACTAGAACGCCCAAAATATTAGGCTACTTAGGGCTCATTCCGTTTATTGTGCCCGCAAGCTTGATGTATTTTGACGATCAACACCACTTCGCGTTTTGGGGCTATGTGCTGATGAGCTATGGTGCATTGATCCTCACTTTTGTGGGGGCGCTTCAATGGGCGTTTGCGATGACCCTCAGTGATCTTTCGATGAGGCAACGCAAATGGATGTATGGATGGAGCGTTGTCCCTTCCTTAGTCGCATGGGGGGCGATGTTGATGTCACCCATGGTTGCATTCTTGCTGATCGCCATTTTCATGGCATTGGCTTTATGGATGGATGCTCAACTTAGTCGATTAGTCAGTCTTCCCAATTGGTATCTGCCTTTAAGAATTAGGCTGACCATCGTGGCCATTCTTTCGCTGACAGGGGCTCTGTTTTTAAATTTCAGATGATCTTCTATTTTCTGGTTTGACGAGCAATAGATGGACGTCGCCCAGCGCTCTTTCCTCAAAGCCGCCTTCGCAATAACACAAATAAAAATCCCACATGCGGATAAAAGTCTCTGGGTAGCCCATTGCTCTAATTTCATCGATGTGCTTAAAGAAGTTTTGGCGCCAGCGCGCCAATGTGGTGGCATAGTGTGGACCAATATCTTCTAGATTAAATAAGCGCATATCGGTTGATTTGGTAATGCTATTGAGCATCGCCGTCACCGAGGGAATACAACTTCCAGGGAAGATGTACCGCTGAATAAAATCGACCGATTTTGTTGCTGACTCATAGCGTTGATCACTAATAGTGATGGCTTGTAATAGCATCAAGCCGTTAGGCTTGAGCAGTTGGCTACACTTGCCAAAATAAGTGTCATAAAACTGATGGCCAACGGCTTCGATCATTTCAATGGAAACAAGCTTGTCGTAAGTGCCTTTCAACTCTCGATAGTCCGACAACAAGATCTCAATTTGGTCACTCAGGCCCTCAGCCTCTATCCGCGCTGATGCAAGCAGATATTGCTGCTGAGAGATCGTGGTCGTGGTGACCCGACAGCCATAATGCTTGGCGGCATAGATTGCAAACCCACCCCAGCCCGTGCCTATTTCTAGCACATGATCTGTCTTGGTCAGTGCGAGCTTTTTACAAATCATGTCGAGTTTTGTATACGAAGCTTCTTCTAAGGTTTGATCTGGGCTTTGAAATACAGCGGATGAGTACATCATCGTGGGGTCTAGCATCATTTCGAAAAAATCATTCCCCAGGTCATAATGCGCTGCGATATTTCGCCGACTACCATGCTGCGTATTTTTATTGATGAAGTGAAGCCACTTTTGAATAGGCGCGGTGAGTCTTGCTAAGCCTTGCTCTAGATTGTCCAGCAAGGATTGGTTTCTTGCCATTATTCGAATCAGATCGGTGAGATTGCTACACTCAAAATAGCCCTGCATATAGGCTTCGCCAGCGCCGATTGACCCTCCAAAGACCATTTCTCCATAAAATTGTGTATTTTTAATGTCTAGCGTGACATGAATTTCCGTAAGATCTGAAGTAGGATGCGATTGGCCAAACCGCATCTCACTCTCCCCCTCCCGAAAAGTAATCGATCCATATTGAAGTCCAGTTAAGCGGGAGAATAAGATCCGTTTCGCAAGCCGATCTAGGCTTCTTGGTTTGGGGGTGATTTGACCGATCAGTGGAATTTCTTTAATAGCTTTTTGAGACATAGTTGAGGCTTATCTTTTTAAGGATGCGGAATAAAAGGGACGCGTTTTAGCCAAAGTTTAAGGGCTTGCCAATAAATCGCAACAATAACTTTTAGCGTCATGAATGGATAGATCAGCAATACTTTACTTAAGTTTGCGGATGAAATTTCGATGCGACTCAGGTTAAGCGTTGCATCAAACTTTTTAGTATTGTTTTCTAGATTATTCATATGAACGGTCAATTGCTTTAAAGGGGTGCCAAAGCGCCAGTCATACTGCATGTCCATTTCCATGAAGGGTGAGACATGAAATGTCTTATCAAATTTGAATTGGTAGGGCGGTGCTTGAAGTTCACAGTTAAGCACGTAGCGATGACGCTCACCCCAAGGGGTGTTGGTGATTTCGGCGACAATAAATTCTAGCTTTTGATCTGCAATATCGAAACAATAATAAAAGCTGACGGGATTAAAAATAAAGCCAAAGTAACGCAGATGGGTGAGTAGCCTAATTGGTCCCTTTGGTTGTTGACCGGTTTCCTGTTCAACTAAACTTCTAATCGCAGTATCAATATCCCTTCCTGTGCCATCCATGTAGTCTTTGCAGAAAAAACTGGCGAGGTTCCAGCGCTCGAATGACCAAAGCCAGAAGGGCTTAAATAGGGCTGGTAATTCTGACAAATCTAAGTACATCATGAAGAGCGGGTAATTAAAAAAATGCCGGATGGGTTGATAGCGGCGATGGATGACATGGCCAGCATAAATGCCACTTTTTAATGGGCGCATTAGGACATGGCCTTCTGATTTTGTGCCATTTCAAAATGTTGGAGCGCTGCTAAAGCGCTAGCGACACCGTCTTCATGAAAGCCATTTCGCCAGTAAGCGCCTGCGTAAGCAGTGTGATTGACCCCACTAATTTCAGCATGCCTACTTTGCGCGAGAATCCCTGCTGGCGTAAAAGTCGGATGGCTATAGTCGATGGTTTTGATAATTTTATGGGGATTAATATTGGCGCGATGGTTCAGCGTCACTAAAAAAGGCTCCGGGGAAATGATGGACTGCAGAATATTCATATTGTAGGTCACAGAAGCTTTTCCAAGAGGTTCGGCCGTGAGGTGGTAGTTCCAGGCGCCCCAAGCCAATGCATTTTTAGGCATGAGACTTTGGTCTGTATGCAGGAAAATCGTGTTTTTTTTGTAAGGAATCGCCCCTAGAATTTCACGTTCCTGTATGGAAGGGTCGCTCAGCAATTTAAGCGCCTGATCGCTATGGCAAGCAAAAAAGACCCAATCAAACTTCTGAGGGATTTGGTCCTTGGTAGTAATCATTACGCCATCATGGGTGCGTTTGACACTCGTCACAGGGGTGTTTAATAAAATTTTGTCTTTAAAGTTCGCGGTGAGTTTATTGACATACGCTTTTGAGCCGCCTTTAATCACACGCCACTCAGGGCGATCAGAGACGCTTAACATGCCATGGTTGTGAAAGAAACGGATAAAGAACTTGGCTGGGAATTCAAACATTTGCGCTGGATCGGCAGACCAGATCGCCGAGCCCATGGGAATAATGTAATTTCGAATGAAGTATTGCCCGTAATGGTTTTTTTCTAGATATTCACCAAAAGAGAGATCTTCTTCCTGATCATTAAGCAATAAAGGGGCTTCTTGGTTAAAGCGCAGAATCTCTTTAATCATGATGAGAAACTTGGGGTTAAAGAGATTACGTCTTTGGGCAAATAAGCTATTGAGGCTGGTGCCATTATATTCCAGCCCAGACACTTCATCTCGCACACTAAAGCTCATGGTGCTACTTTGCGTTTCGACCCCCAATTGGTCCAGCATCTTAATGAAGTTGGGATAGGTCCAGTTGTTATAAACAATGAAGCCGGTATCAATTTGGTACTGCTGACCAAACGCTTCAATCTCATGGGTATGGGTGTGGCCACCAATATGGGCATCCGCTTCAAACAACTGAATGTCATGGTGGGGATGTAAATGCCAAGCCAGTGTATTGCCAGCAATGCCTGAGCCGATAATTGCGATTCTCATTGTGGGGTGCGTTTGATGCGAAGGACTTCTGTGGGGACTTTGCGCAAGTCCCAGATCAGACCCAGCCAGGCGAGTATTTTTAGCCCATAGTAGGTAAGATCAATTTCCCACCAATAAAAGCCTTGTCTTGCCGCGCTAGGGAAATGATGGTGATTGTTATGCCAACCTTCCCCTAAGGTCAAAATGGCAATGAGGCCATTGTTACGACTATCATCGTTCGTCACAAAACGGCGTTTGCCCCAAACATGCGCCAGCGAATTAACCGTGAAGGTCATATGATAAAGAATCACAGTGGAGATCACAAAGCCCCACACGAGCAGTTGTGAGCCATTGGTATGAAGCGCAGGCGCTGTAGATTCAAGCCAAGCACCTATTGCAAAGAGGCATAGGGCGAGCGTCAGTGGCGCAAGCACATCAAAACGATCTAAAAATCGCAATTCTGGATAGGCCAATAAATCTTTAATGCGTTCAGTTTTGGCCATAAAGTTCTTATTGGCCAAGAACCAGCTGAGATGACTCCATAAGAACCCATGTTGTTTAGGAGAATGGCTATCATTTGGGTGGTCAGAATGCGCATGATGGTGACGGTGATGGGAGGCCCACCACAACGGGCCGCGTTGCCCAGCGCTTGCCGCTAGAAATGCAAAAATAAATTGAATAGGGCGTGAAGTTTTAAAGGCTTTATGCGAAAAGTAGCGATGGTAAAAGCCAGTGATTGCGAACATCCTTAATACGTATAAGCCGATTGCAATCAATAGGGCGGTCGGGCTAAAGCCTACCCAGATCACGGTCATGCAAGCCAAATGCAAGAGAATAAAAGGTAAGACTCTTAAAAATTGAATTTGATTTGGTTGTTGTTCATCAAGGTCGCTTGAATGACTATCAAACCAAGCGAGTATGGTTTTGAAACGCATTTATGGCACTTCTTTCTTTGGTGGCACATCCCATTGCTGAGGAATTTTAACGAGTTTTTTAATATCGTAACCCATGTCCTTAATTTGCTCTACATAGGCCTGATATTTTTCGTCAGAAAGGGCGGGTTGCCTTGACATCAGCCACACATAATCTCGTGCATTTCTTGCGATGATGGTCGTTTGATATTGATCATCTAAGTAAACAATCCGATATTCAGCTTTAATTGGCCATATAAATTGCATACCCCATAGGGCGTTCCCAGTATTGGGGACAACAAATCCTTTAGGTTGATACATTTTAGCCTTCCCATCAAAGCTACCTTGCCTAAAGGTAAACGTCGTTTGGATCGTTCCATCTTGCTGAAGCTCATAGGACTCAATGGGGTTGTAAATATCTTTTTCGATCAGGGTGGGAATACAGGCAATGACATACCAATCGCCCATGAATTGGGGAAGATTCACGTGATTCACGGTTTTAATTTCTGGTAGTTGACTACAGCCTGTGATTAAGCAATAGAGCCCGCAAAGAAGATTTTTTTTGACGATGTGCTGCATAGGATTAAGCCTTTGAATTGGGGCCTTTAGGCCACCAAGGGAAAAATTGAGAGGTGCATGCGATGTACTGCTGATAATCCGGACGTCTTTGTGTGATATCGGACTCAAGCAATTTGGCCCCAGTCACCTTGATGAGTAAGTAGGTCATGAAAATCGGGGAAATGAATGTCCAGCACGTGCCAGCGCCGAGGGCGATAAGCCCATAAGCAAACCAAATACAGGCTTCGCCGAAGTAGTTAGGATGTCTTGAATAACGCCATATGCCCGTGCTTAATACTCGACTTTTGTTTTCGGGTTTTTGTTTAAATGATTTGAGTTGTCGGTCTGCGGTGGTTTGAATGGTGATTCCAATCAACCACAGCGCAAGGCCTAGATAGTCGATAGCATTCACAGGGGTCTTTGAATGAATGGCAACCTGTAATGGTAAGGAGATGAACCAAGCCAAGACCGCTTGGAGCATAAAAACGAGATAAAGGCTTTTGGTTCTAAAGTTGGGCTCATTTCTTTTTCGAATGGCTTGGTAACGATGATCTTCTGCTTGGCCGTGGTTTCTAATATGGAGGTGACTAGAAAGTCTGATGGACCAAATCGCGACTAAGCTTAAGGTAAGATAGGCGCGAGCAGAGGGATCGGATGCGAGGACAAGGTTAGTGAGGGAAGCGAGTAAAAAAAACAGCCCCCAAAGACTATCCACAATAGTGACATTGTCGTTTTTTAAACTCATCGACCAGCCAATAATCGCTAGAAAAATTAAGGCGAATAAGGTGCTGATGAGAGAAAAAGAATCTAACATTTGGTGATGCCCAAGTTAGGGCTTTTTTCAAATCGGTAGTGACTGACCCACCATTGTTGACCGTGATTAAATCCGAAGAGTTCTGCGCAAGCCATGAAGAAAATGCGCCAGCGCTGAATCCAGATGGGGGTCGCTTCTATGCCATAACAGGCTTTAAAAATGGGTTTGATGGCATCAATGTGACTATCCATGTTGTTAAGCCAGGCATTGGCTGTTTTTTCGTAATGGGTACCGTCCCATCGCCATTGTTTGACTAGGCTAAGGTGCGACTGGAATTGGGTGGGGGTGTCGTCACTGGGCATAAAACCGCCTGAGAAAAAGTATTGGCTCATCCAGTCATCATCACCTTGGACCTCAAAGGGGTAAGGGGCATCGCGATGGCAAAAAATATGCATAAAAAATTGCCCTTGCGGTTTTAACCACCCATTAATCTTTTCAAACAACACCGGATAGTTACGCATGTGTTCAAACATCTCCACCGATACAATTCGGTCGAACGTTTGCTGGATCTCAAAAGTGTTCATGTCGCACGTAATGACCGTTAAATTTCTTAATCCTAGTGCAGCTGCTTGGCTGGTAATGAATTCACGTTGTGAATGGGAATTGGAAACCGAAGTGATGTGGCTGTTGGGGTAGTGCTTGGCCATCCATAGCGATAATGAGCCCCAACCGCAGCCCAATTCCAAAACGGCTTGCCCATCTTCCAAGTCGGCATGGTGACAGGTTTCGCTTAAGGCTGCGTCTTCTGCCTCGTCTAGTGATGAGGTGCCTTCAGGCCAAAAGCAGCTGCTATATTTACGATTTTTTCCTAGTACAAGGTCAAAAAATGCGGCAGGGACTTCGTAGTGTTGGGCGTTGGCCATTTCAGGTAAAGGGGCAATGGCGGCCGTTTTCATACTTTCAAAGAAACGCGTACGAATCTCACTCGCCATTTCACAGTCATCGGCATAAATTTCATCCAGCCTTTGCTGACACAGGTTGCGGATCCCAGCGCGAATGATAAAGTCTGGCATGAGGCCGCGTTCTGACAGGTCAATGGCTAACTTAGAAAAAATCATTTTTTACCTTTTATTGGGGGATTAATATTATGAGTGATAACAATGAAAAAGGTTTTATTCGTTGAACATTTTTTTAAATTCGTACTCATAGTAACTATGAATCATTTACACACTTTATATCTTGCCGGCGGATGTTACTGGGGCATGGAAGAACTTTTTAGGACTAAGCCTGGCGTGATCAACACACAGGTGGGATTTTCAGGGGGGCATATTGCGCATGTGGGGTATCGGGAAGTCACCACCGGCACCACCGGTCATGCGGAAACGCTGATGATTCAGTTTGATCCAGACAAGACCACTTTAAGGCATTTGTTATTCGAGTTCTTTCGGATGCACAATCCAACCACGCAAAACCAACAAGGCAATGATATTGGCACCCAGTATCGTTCAGTGATTTTCTATGGGGATGAGGGCCAAAAAGTCACGGCTCAGGAAGTCATCAAAAGCGTGAATCAATCAGCCGAGTGGGGCGCACCGGTCGTCACGGAACTTGTGCCGTTCCAAGCCTTTTATCCTGCGGAAGAAAAGCACCAACAATACTTAATGAAATATCCAGATGGCTATACTTGCCATTACAGAAGAAATTTAGTGCTTGGAGAATAGGCATGATTAAAATTGCATTGTTATTACTCGTTTGTTTAGCGGTCCTGCTCGCCTTGTCACGGACTTCGGTAGCAGCAGAAGTGCCGCAAGTAGGAGAGGATGCGCCGCCTTTTCGCTTAACGGATCAGCATGGACAGATCAGAACCCTTGCTGAATTTTCTGGAAAGTGGACCGTGCTTTATTTTTATCCTAAGGATGACACCCCAGGGTGCACTAAGGAGGCCTGCAGTTTCCGAGATGATCTGGCGCAGCTAGAAAAACTGGGAGCTCGTGTGGTCGGCATTAGTGTGGACGACACCGACTCCCATTCGAAATTTGCTGATAAGTATCATCTGTCATTTCCGCTGCTCGCCGATCAAGACGGAAAAATTGCCGCCTCTTATGGCGCCTTGGTTAACTTGGTGGTGATGAAGATTGCTAAGCGCTACACATTCTTAATTAATCCCGCGGGGAAAATTGCCAAGGTCTATTTGAGTGTGGATACCTCTCGGCACTCGCAGGAAATCATTGATGACCTTAAAAAACAGCCCATTTAATTTTATGAGCAAAAAGGTATGGGCCTTCTGCATCTTATTGCTAGCAGCTGGAGCAATCGTTTGGAGTGAGTTTGGCTCGCTGTCCCAAGTGAAGCCGAAAAGCCAGCTAGAGGTGATGGGTGATGAATGTGCGGGGGTAGCTGACAATGCCGTAGCGAATATGGTGGCGGTGGTGGAATTCCAGAAATTAGAAATTCAAGGTCGAAAAGTCCGGGTGATGCGGCTATGTATGGCTGACAAAGGCTTTCAAGAGAATCCTCGTTGGCTCGCCTATGCCAACCCAATGGCTAAACAGCATTCTGTTCGGGATGGGGTGTCTCTGGATGAGGCGCTCGAGAATCTCAAAAGAACCGATATGATGAATTTTCGGGAAACGAATCACCCGCTTTACTGGCAACCTCGTCCTTAAATCAATGGGATGAATCATTTTGCTGCTTGAGAGCGCTAATCTTGAGGCTTAATTCATCTGAAGCATAGTGATCTAAAGGTTCAATGGAAGCTTTTAGTTGGTCTAGGCGCGCAATATCCTTTTCTTTGAACGCGATCTCAGCAGTTTTCATTAATACATCCAAATGGCGAGGGTTGAGATTTAATGCCTTGGCAAAGTCTGTCTTGGCCTCCATCAGTTGATTCAAGCCTAGCGCTGAGACTCCTAAGAAATACCAAGCATCAGAAGAGTTCGGCTCACTATCACGCCAAGCGAGTGCGATTTGTGCGAGATTCTGCCACTCATGATTCTGATAGGGGATCACCACTTGCATGAAGTAGGGCTGTTGCGCATAAGGGAGGGCCCAGAAAGGTCTTTCATTGGTATCTAAGGTAAGTAGTTCTTTGGTTTCGATGAGTTGCTTGATCCATTCCACAGGTAGGCTATAGAAAAAGCCTTGGGGACCTGGGCTTTTAAAGCTGGTGATTCCAATCAGGTTGAATTTTTGATCAAACAAAGCCCCGCCACTTGAGCCAAGTGAGAATGCGGCGTCAGAGCGAATAATTAAGCCGCCATCAAACGGATATTTGGCTTTGATACTGCCATAAGAGGGCTGAGGAACATTATTGCCATTCGGGTAGCCAATGCTGAAGACTTCTTCTTCAATTTCGAGGGATGCGGTATCTCGCATGGGCACCGATTTAAATGGCAAGCCATCAAACTTGAGCGCACATAAATCATGCTTCCAGTCAGCTTTAAGGGCGATGGGCTTGAATCCATCTCCATATTTTGCGACGTTCGCCCCTTTGCCATTGGCGAGTACGTGACAATTGGTGACGACATATTCCTTGTCAATAACGACTCCTGTGCCTGTGCCAACATTCCCATTCTCTAGCTCAACAGAGATTTGTACAATAGAATCATGCAGTTGTAAGAGTTCTCCTATGCTTGGTTGGGCAAATGCACAAGAAGCGTGAATGAAGCAGGTGATGAGCATAATTCTTTTCATGGGATTTCCTCTAAGTGGATGCATTATTTTTCGTGAGCATGTCATTGATAAGTTCTAGCCTAATGAGTGGGCTATCTAGTTCTAACATTCTTTGTTTTTGAATCAGTGGCATATCTAAAATTTCACACCACCGATTAGCAAGCCACGCGCAATCATTAAGCGCGTAAGGGGAATGAAACGGCATGGCATTCGCATCAATCTTTTCTTCTTCTAAGCTGTGGATCAGTTGTTCAAAGTAAGTTTTGCTTGCGATTAAATCATCGGGTAAGGGGGTATCCACCTCTATGGGGAGCATCTCTACTTTCCCCATCCATAAGAGATCTTTTTGTTGTACAGCAGACTGGATATGAAATTTCTGTTTACCTAAACATTTGAGGCTAAAAAGCCCTGGCTGGGGAATATTGGTCTCAATGATCTCGACTAAAACACCAACTGATGAGAAGGGAAGTGGGGCGGTTTGGTCATGATCATCACACACAGAAACAATGCCAAAGCCTTGTTGGTTCCTTAAGCAATTCCTCACCATATCGACATAGCGTTTCTCAAAGATCTTTAATGGCAAAAGCCCTTGAGGGAATAAGACGAGTTTAAGTGGGAATAGGGGCAAGTCCATGCGGCAGTGTATTTTATGAATAATGGATATTGTAGATTGGTCTGTTAACAGGCGCTTAGGTTCAATAATTTTTTGATGCTTAATTTTGGGCAAGGCATTTGACGCTAGACATTTGGAATTCAAGGCGGTAATATTCACTTTACTGTACGATCGTACAATAAGGAGAGTAAGATGAGTCCATTAGATTTATTGCGTAGCTATACCCGTAAGCGTCAGACCAACGTGGCTGAAATTTTTGTTCGTGTTTCCAATAAAAGCGCCGATATTCCCTTTTTCGGAAGTAAGGTTTCTGCAGGGTTTCCAAGTCCGGCAGCGGACCATGTGGAAGTGAGATTGAGCGCTGATCAGTATCTTGTGAAAAATCCGACCGCCACTTATTTTGTTCGGGTAAAGGGCGACTCCATGGTGAATGCTGGGATCTACAGCGGGGATGTCTTGGTCGTTGATCGCTCTGTTGAGCCGAGTATTGGCCAGATTATTCTGGCTGAAGTAGATGGGGAATTTACCGTGAAGTATTTAGGACAAAATCAACTAGTGCCAGCGAACGCGCATTACAGCGCTATTCCTTTTGACGAGGCAGATACGGTGGCATTAATTGGGGTGGTGACAGGGTCGATGCGTAAGTTTCCATGACCCGTACCATTGCGCTCATTGATGTGAATAACTTTTACGTGAGTTGTGAGCGTGCTTTTAATCCACGTCTTAAATATCAACCCGTTGTGGTCTTATCTAATAATGATGGGTGTGTGATCTCTAGAAGTAACGAAGCCAAAGCCTTAGGGATCAAGATGGGAGAGCCTTGGTTTAAATGCCAAGCAATGGCTAGGCAATATGGCGTAGAAGCGCTATCGAGCAATTATGCTTTGTATGCCGACATGAGTAATCGGGTTATGTCCATCTTGGCTGACTTTAGTCCTCACCAAGAAGTTTATTCGATTGATGAGTGTTTTTTAGAGCTCACTGGGTTTGCGCAAAAAGACCTCATTGCCTATGGGCAGTTGATGAAAACTCGTATTTTTAAATGGACAGGCCTGCCTGTTTGTGTGGGCGTGGGCGCCACCAAAACCCTTGCTAAAATTGCTAATAATATCGCAAAGAAAAATATTAAATTCAATGGATTATGTAATTTATCTAATATTAAACATGAGGAATTAAATCATTTACTTCACGCGATGGAGGCGGGTGAGGTATGGGGTGTCGGGAGACAATTGGCCTTGAAATTAAAGGCACGTGGTATCGATACGGCGCTCGACTTGAAACGCGCTGATCCAGTCTATATTAGACAATCTTTTGGGGTGGTCATGGAAAAGATCGTGCATGAATTAAACGGTACCTTGTGTATTGATTTGGAAGAGGTTGCACCACCTAGAAAGCAAATTTTAAGTTCACGTAGTTTTGGCGATGCGGTGTCTGATTATCAAAGTCTTGCCGCCTCTATTACGCTTTATATGAGCCGTGCTGCCGAAAAGCTACGTGGTCAGCAGTCTGTGGCGAGTGTTATCCAAGTGTATATTCGCACCAGTCCCTTTAAGTTAGATCAAGCGCAATATAGCAACAGTATGACAATTCCTTTGCCTACCCCTACTGATGACACTCGGCAATTAGTTAAAATGGCTCTATGGGCCCTTAAACGGATTTACAAGCCTCATTACAGCTATGTTAAAGCGGGTGTTAGTCTAGGCGACCTCATTTCCAAAGCAAGCATGCCATTAGATTTTTTTACCTCTCCAGACAGTAGCGATCGGTCTACCGCATTGATGCGTACCGTGGATAGAATCAACGCCAAAATGGGGCGCGAATCGATTAAATTAGCAAGTGAGGGATTCGATCGGTCTTGGCAGATGAAGCAAGGAAACAAGAGCCCCAACTACACAACGAGTTGGGAGCAAATATTATGTGTGAAGGATAAGGCGTTTTCTTTTTAATTAAGTTTGCTCAACGCGGGTTATTTCTTCATGCATTGCAGAATAAAGGCTTTTTTCTCAGGCCCGCCTAATTTCAATTGGTCCGCTTCATTCTTACAAGCTTGCATTTTTTGGTCACGAAGTTTGTGTGGATTTTGTGTAGGGTTTGCTTGTGCGAGATTGATGCAAAAGATTGACATAGCAAGTACAAGGGATAATTTATTTAACATGATTAATCACTTCCTTATTAGATAACAGTTAATGGTATTTGCATTAATGGTACATGATTAAAAGAGGGGGCATTCTTATTCTAGTGTAAAAGCATTGTTTGGACTTTACCACGAATTGATTGGATTAATTCTTGCTTAAGTATTTTTGCCCGTTCGATTGCTAAGGATCGGTATATCATGAACAAAGTATCTTTAATTAAAGAAGAAAACCTTGCATTTACGTAAAACTAAAATTGTTGCGACATTAGGCCCCTCTACCAGCAGTCAAGAAATGTTGGCGCGTATGATTGAAGCTGGGGTAGATGTCATCCGATTTAACTTTTCACATGGATCCGCCCAGCAATACATAGAGGCTGCTAAATTAATTCGTGAGATTTCCAAAGCCCGTCAATGTTCGGTTGGGATACTGTGTGATTTGCAGGGCCCTAAAATCAGAATAGGTCAATTTGAACATGGTTCGATTCAGCTTGATAAAGGCGATCAATTTATCCTAGATGCTAAGTGCCAGATAGGTAATCAAACGCGGGTAGGCTTAGATTACAAATCTTTACCAAAAGAAGTCGGGCAGGGTGTTCTTTTATTATTAGATGATGGCCGCATCACGATGCGTGTCGACCAAGTGAAGGCGGCAGAAATATATTGTACGGTGATGACAGGCGGCTTACTTTCCAACAATAAAGGAATTAATAAGCAAGGCGGTGGGCTGGCAGCAGAATCTTTAACCGATAAGGATAGAGAAGACATTAAGACCGCCGTCGCGATTGGCGCGGATTTTCTTGCCATTTCTTTTCCTCGTAGCGCGGCGGATATTCATCTTGCACGGCAGCTATTAATCAAAGCGGGTGGACATGCGCACATTGTGGCAAAGATTGAACGTGCTGAAGCCATTGAAATGTTGGAAGAAATTATCGAAGCCAGTGATGTGGTGATGGTGGCGCGCGGGGACTTAGGGGTCGAGGTTGGGGACGCTTTGGTGCCCAGTCTACAAAAACGTATTATCAAGCTAGCCCGCGCTAAAAATAAGGTGACCATTACTGCGACGCAGATGTTGGAGTCCATGATTAATAGTGCTATTCCAACGAGAGCAGAGGTTTCTGATGTCGCGAATGCGGTGCTAGATGGGACAGATGCGGTAATGCTGTCTGCAGAAACAGCGTCAGGTCAATATCCTTTGGAGGCCATTGCTGCCATGGATCGTGTGTGTGTCGAAGCTGAAAATGAGCAGGCGCTTCAAATGAGGCCAACTGTAGATACCAGGCGATTTACTAAGGTAGACGAGTCAATCGCGATGGCGGTCAGTTATGTAGCCGAGCATTTGCCCATCAAGGCCGTGGTTGGATTGCCGCAATCAGGCGCTTCGGTGTTGTGGCTTTCAAGGTCTAATATGACAGCGCCAATTTACGCTTTATCACCGGTTAGCGAGACGAGAAGGCGTTTAAAACTTTATCGAGGGGTGTACACATTTCCTTTAGATAGCAAGTCTATGAATTCTCGAGAGGCTTCAGAGATTGCAGAAGCCACCTTGGTTAAGAGGGGGATTCTTAGTCAGGGGGATTTGATTCTAATGATGACGTGTGAGCATTTCGGAAAAGCGGGTAATACCAACACATTAAAAGTCATGGTAGTTGGGCAAAAGTAAGTTGATATTTTTATGGCTAAGCGAAATAATAAAGACATGAAAAAAATAATCATTTTATTAGTTTTGTTTTCAAATTACTCTTTAGTCGCTTTGGCGGCTGAGGATACTCAGCATAAGGTCCAAGTATCAGAACCGGAAGCCGCCACAAGCCTGACGGATGGGGTGCTTAAAAAGGTCAATATGGCACAAGGCACCCTTATTATTCAGCATGAAGAGATTAAAAATTTAGACATGCCTCCAATGACGATGCTCTTTAATGTTAAAGATCCCTCCCTCATGGCGGGCTTAAAAGCTGGCGATCATATTCAATTTAAAGCGATTGATAGCAAGGATGCGCTTATCGTCACTTGGATTCGAGTGAAATAAAACTAAAGTGTAGATTTCTTATCAATTTCATTGCTTGATCAATGTATTGATTGCCAGCTTGATTTGCATCAATGAGTTTGCTGATAACCTACACTTTGTCTTTAAATAAAGACTACTATGATTTTTGTAGGGAGCAATCCTGATTAAATCGTGGAGGTAGGGTTATGTC
Organism: uncultured Methylophilaceae bacterium; assembly: GCA_903953055.1. Lineage (GTDB taxonomy): Bacteria > Pseudomonadota > Gammaproteobacteria > Burkholderiales > Methylophilaceae > Methylopumilus_A. The sequence continues at coordinate 2,489 of CAJBIA010000005.1, read as the reverse complement.
ATGCAACGTCGGATGTCGTGAGCGAAGTATTAGAATTGTTGTAGGCACTGTCTTAGTTACCCTGGCAATTACCCATAATATTGGTATTTGGGGTTGGTTAGGACTTGTTCCCTTAGGGACTGGATTGATGCGCTACTGTCCTCTCTATTCAATCATAAAGAAAAATGGCTGCTGTGGCGGACAATGTGAATGCGGCAGCGGGAAATCCTGTGGCGGCGAGTCCCCTGGTGGGTGTTGTAAATAAAGTTTTTTTGCAAATGAAAAAGGGTACTTCGGTATCCTTTTTATTTAGCCTCACTCAGTCATCATTTTTTTAGGCGCAAAGGCGATGCGCAATAAAAAGTAAAATAAATTAAAAAGTTGCACAATTACCCATTTTTCATAAAAAGCAAGGCATTTATTTTTTATTTTGTATTATCCGCTAAGACGGCCTGATAGCCTGCGTCTTGGCGGTTTTTTTACGTCGAACATTTGAAGATGTTAATGAATTGTAAATATATGTGTAGCAATTAAATATTATCTGATCTAACAATGATGGACTTTCGCTTTATGCGGAGTACAAATAACAATATGAAATTAAGTATGTTGTTATTTTTTATTAAATCCTAATAAGATAATTTTTTGGAGATTCTAAAATGCAAATGAGCAAAATCAAATTGGCTCTCGGTTTAGTAGTTGGTGCATCATTGGTTATGCCAATGGTTGCTTCTGCTGCTGCTGACCAAGAAGCTGCAATGAAAGACGCAAACAACTGGGCACATCCACGTGGTCAACACAATAACCAAGGTTATTCAGCATTGTCACAAATCAACAAGGGCAACGTTAAAAACGTTAAAGCTGCTTGGACATTTGCAACTGGTGTGAACCGTGGTCATGAAGGTTCACCGTTGGTTATTGGTAACATGATGTATCTACATACAGCATTCCCAAATAACATCTACGCACTTGATTTGAACGACAATCAAAAAATCGTTTGGTCATACTTCCCTAAACAAGACCCATCAGTACAAGCAGTATTGTGCTGTGACAACGTTTCACGTGGTCTAGGTTATGGTGATGGTAAAGTATTCTTGCAACAAAACGACGGTGTATTGATCGCGCTTGATGCTAAGACAGGTAAAAAAGTTTGGGACGTTAAGAACACAGACCCTAAGGTCGGTGCTACTAACACAAACGCTGCTCAAGTCATTAAAGACAAAGTATTGACAGGTTGTTCTGGTGCTGAATTCGGTGTTCGTTGCTTTATCGCAGCTTACAACATCAAAGACGGTTCATTGGCATGGAAAGCCTACTCAACAGGTCCAGATTCAGAAATGTTGATTGGTGCTGACTTCAATAAAGAAAACCCACAATATTCAGCTTTGTCAGTATACGAAGATGTAAACGGTGGTAACAAACAAGGTGGTTCATTCAAGAAGATCGCTAACGATGCTTTGAAGATTGGCGAAAAAGACCTTGGTGTTAAGACATGGTTGAAACCACAAGCAGTTAAAGATGGTTGGCAACATGGTGGTGGTTCAGTATGGGGCTGGTGGCCATATGATGCTAAGTCAAACTTAGTATACTACGGTACAGGTAACCCATCAGTATGGAACCCAGATGTACGTCCAGGCGATAACAAATGGTCTATGACTGTATTCGCACGTGACTTAGACACTGGCGTTGCTAAGTGGGGCATGCAAATGACTCCACATGACGAGTGGGATTATGATGGTATTAACGAAGTAATCTTGTTCGAAAAAGATGGCAAAACATACGCAAACCACATGGACCGTAACGGTTTCGTGTACACATGGAATGCAGCTAACGGTACTTTAGTTGTTGCTAACAAGGTTCACTCATTCGTGAACTGGGCAACAGATGTTGATTTGAAAACTGGTGTGCCAAACAAATTGGCTTCAGCTTCAACTCACCAAGACTACAATGCTAAAGGCGTTTGTCCAGCAGCTTTGGGTACTAAAGACCAACAACCAGCAGCTTACAGCCCACGTACAGGTTTAATGTACATTCCATTGAACCACGTATGTATGACATACGAGCCAGTTGAATCTAAATATGTTGCAGGTCAACCATGGGTTGGCGCTACATTGACGATGTTTGCTGGTCCAGATGGCGTGATGGGTGGTTTCACAGGTTGGGATCCAATCAAGGGTAAATCAGTTTGGTACAACAAAGAGAAATTCTCAGCATGGGGTGGTGTATTAACAACTGCTTCAGACTTAGTTTTCTACGGTACTCTTGATCGTTGGTTCAAGGCTGTTGATGCACAATCAGGTAAAGAACTTTGGAAATTCCAAGTAGGTTCTGGCGTGATTGGTAATGCATTCACCTACGGTAACAAAGGTAAACAATACGTTGGCGTGCTATCAGGTATCGGTGGCTGGGCTGGTGTTGCGATGAACCTTGGTATGACTAACCCAACAGACGCGCTTGGCGCTGCTGGTGGTTATGCTGAATTGACTAAATACAACGCTGCTCCTGGCGGCGGT
>CAJBIA010000004.1 GCA_903953055.1 uncultured Methylophilaceae bacterium | reverse complement strand
TATTATTATTAAATATATTTATATATTAGGTTTTTAAAACATGAACATTAAAATAAACCGTGAAACACTATTAAAACCACTTTCTTCAGTGACAAGTATTGTAGAAAGAAGGCATACATTACCAATTCTTTCTAATCTGCTTTTAGAAGCGACAAGAGATAAGTTGGTGTTAACAGCAACAGATTTAGAAATGCAAATTTCTTTATCCATCAACACACAAATTGGTGGTGAATTGTCCACGACCATTTCAGCGAAAAAACTGTTAGATATTTGTAGGGCGCTTCCAGAAAATACCGATATTAATATGACGACTTCTGATAGTCGTGTTGCTGTGAAAGCGGGTAAGAGTAAATTTAATCTGCAAACATTACCGGCTGTTGATTACCCAGTCATGACCAAAGCGATTGGAACAGATACGGTTGTGATTAATATTGCTCAAAACGTTTTAAAAGAGTTATTCAAACAAGTTGAGTTTGCAATGGCCCAACAAGATATTCGTTATTATCTTAATGGCTTACTTTTTGAAATTGATGGTAATCGACTTAATATTGTTGGTACAGATGGACACCGTTTAAGTTTTACATCAACAGAACTATCAAAATCATATGCAAAACAAAACATCATCATTCCAAGAAAAACAATTATTGAATTAATTAAATTATTGGATGATTCTGATCAGGAAGTCGGAATTGAATTATCTGCAACTCAAGTCAATTTTAATTTCAACGGGATTAAATTAATTACGAAAGTGATTGATGGTAAGTTTCCAGATTACTCTCGTGTAATTCCTGTTGGCCATCAAAATAATTTTACTGTCGATCGAATGGTTGTTTTACTTGCCATGCAACGTGCTTCGATTCTATCGAATGAAAAATATCGTGGGATTCGTTTGGTATTAGGGACTAACAGCCTACGTCTAATTAGTACCAACAGCGAGCAAGAGGAAGCTGAAGAAGAGTTGGAAATTAATTATTTGGGGGATGCGTTAGATATTGGATTTAATGTGACCTATTTAATTGATGTATTAAATAATGTGAATAACCCGGAAATTATTTTCTCTTTCGCAGATGCAAATAGCAGCTGTTTAGTCACGATTCCAAATGATCAAAATTACAAATATGTCGTGATGCCAATGCGCATTTAACGTTCCACGTGAAACACATTAAAACGAAATTTAAATATTAAGATAAAACATGACTCAAAAAAATTCAGATTACGATTCGTCCAGTATTACCATTCTTGAAGGATTAGATGCCGTTCGTAAGCGCCCAGGGATGTACATTGGTGATACCTCCGATGGGAGTGGTTTGCATCACATGGTTTTTGAGGTAGTGGATAATGCAATTGATGAAGCCTTAGCAGGGCATTGTGATGATATTAAAATTATTATCCATTCAGACAATTCAATTAGTGTTGCAGATAATGGTCGTGGTATTCCTGTTGATATTAAGCAGGATGATAAAAATGACATCAAGCGATCTGCAGCAGAAATTGTAATGACAGAGCTTCATGCTGGTGGAAAGTTTGACCAAAACTCTTATAAAGTTTCTGGGGGCTTGCATGGGGTTGGGGTTTCAGTGGTGAACGCTTTGTCCGATTGGCTAAAATTAAAGATTTATAAAAACGGCAAGGTCTATCAAATGGAATTTGCGCGCGGTGTTCCGCAGGCCCCATTGGCAGAAACAGGCAGCACTGAGCGTTCTGGTACAGAGGTTCATTTCTTCCCTTCTATTGAAACCTTCGCATTGATTGAATTTAGTTTTGATATCTTGGCAAAACGTCTACGTGAATTATCGTTTTTAAATAATGGTGTCAAAATTGAGCTGATTGATCAACGCCACAATAAGAGTGAGAACTTTGCTTATTCTGGTGGGGTTCGTGGCTTCGTTGAATATATGAATCGTAGCAAGACCGTGCTTCATCCAAAACCGTTTTATGCTATTTCTGAAAAAGACGGAATGACCATAGAGGTTTCCATGCAATGGAATGATTCATATAGTGAGACGGTGCAATGTTTCACGAACAACATTCCACAGCGAGATGGCGGTACCCATTTAACGGGTCTGCGGACGGCAATGACAAGAACGCTTAATAACTATATTGAACAAAATGAGTTAGCGAAAAAAGCAAAAATCGAAACAGGTGGTGACGATATGCGTGAAGGACTTACTTGTGTCCTTTCTGTCAAAGTCCCCGAGCCAAAGTTTTCATCACAAACCAAAGATAAATTAGTTTCTGGTGAAGTACAACCAGTCGTCCAGGATGTGGTATCCAGCAAGCTGGCCGAATTTTTACTTGAAAACCCAGTGGATGCTAAAGTCATCTGCAATAAGATTGTGGATGCTGCCCGAGCACGCGATGCTGCCCGAAAAGCGCGTGAAATGACGCGCCGAAAGGGCGCCATGGATACGATGGGTCTGCCAGGAAAGTTAGCGGATTGCCAAGAGCGTGATCCAACCAAATGTGAAATCTACCTGGTCGAGGGTGACTCAGCTGGCGGTTCTGCAAAACAAGGTCGCGATCGCAAGAATCAAGCCATTTTACCGCTTAAGGGTAAGATTCTGAACGTTGAAAAAGCACGTTTTGATAAGTTGCTTGGCTCACAAGAAATTGCAACTCTGATTACTGCGTTAGGCACGGGTATTGGCAAAGCCGACTTTAGCGTTGAGAAGTTGCGTTATCACCGCATCATCATCATGACCGATGCGGACGTCGACGGTGCGCACATTAGAACGCTGTTATTAACGTTCTTCTATCGTCAAATGACAGAGTTGGTTGAACGCGGCCATATTTATATTGCGCAACCTCCGCTTTACAAAGTGAAACAAGGTCGAGATGAGCGCTATCTGAAAGATCAACATGAGCTAGATGAGTATTTACTACAATCTGCTTTGAAGGGTGCATCACTTCTTACCAAAACTGGCGGAGAAACGATTGCTGATGAACCATTAGGGGCGATTGCTAAACAAATGGTGCTCACTGAAGCGGTGATCCGCCGAATTGCGTCTTTCTATGATGAAAGTGTATTGCGTGCCCTACAAGATTTAGGGGAGATTAGCCTCAACGATGAAAAGAGCGCGAATCTAGCGGCTGAAAGATTACGTCCGATTCTTGGTGCCATTGGTTCCGAAGTGATTGTGGCTTTCAATCCCGAAGTAGGCACTTACCGACTAGAGGTTAATAAGTTTGTTCACGGCAATTTACAATGTTGTGTGGTGGACGCTGATTTCCTAGGTGGTGGTGATTACCGTCAAATTAGTCGTGTATCGACGATGTTGGCTGGATTAATTGGCCAAGGCGCTGTCATTACCCGTGGTGAAAAATCACAAGCGGTACAAACCTTCAAAGAGGCGCTTGACTGGTTACTTGAAGAAGCTAAGCATGGGTTGAATGTCCAACGCTATAAAGGTCTGGGTGAAATGAATCCATCTCAACTATGGGAAACTACCATGGACCCACAAGTGCGACGTCTATTAAAAGTGCAAATTGACGATGCGATTGCAGCGGATGAGATTTTCACAACATTGATGGGTGATCAAGTGGAGCCTAGACGAGCTTTTATTGAAAATAATGCGCTGGGTGTAAATAACCTAGATATTTAGTTTTAGGGACTCTTCATTTTTAGATTGTCCTTGTCAGGTCAAAAATAAAAAATTGAGCAGTTAATAAAAAGCCCGCATATTTGCGGGCTTTTTATACGGACTTAAAAATGATTGCATCATGAACCTACTACCAACTATATTTTTATCTAAGACCTTCAATAAGTTTTTCGACTCTGAAAAATTAAGCGGCGTTCTGCTGATTATTTGTACCGTATTTTCAATCTCGATCACAAATTCGCCAATTGGATATTATTACTCAAATCTCTGGCATACAGACTTGTGGGGAATGAGTCTTGAGCATTGGATAAACGATGGTTTAATGGCAATTTTTTTCCTGCTTATCGGATTAGAGCTTGAACGAGAAATTTATATTGGAGAACTATCGAATATCAAGAATGCTCTTTTGCCTATATGTGCGGCTATTGGCGGCATGCTTGTTCCAGCACTCATTCATTTTTCACTCAATCAGGCAACGCCAACTCAAAACGGAATAGGTATTCCCATGGCAACCGATATTGCCTTTGCCTTAGGAGTTTTAGCCATTCTAGGTGATCGTATTCCTGCATCATTAAAAGTTTTTGTTGTAGCCTTCGCAGTCATAGATGATTTAGGTGCCATTTTGATTATTGCTGCCTTTTATACAGCCAAGTTATCCGTTTGGTATCTGATAGGAGCTTTTACAGTTTGGGCACTACTAATATTGTTCAATCGCCTCTTTAGAGTAATGGCACTTTTGCCTTACCTAATAGGCGCTCTCGTGATGTGGGTTCTCATGCTTAAATCAGGCATTCATGCCACGGTTGCTGGAATTATGCTGGCTTTTGCCATTCCATTCTCAGCAAAAGATGATGATCAAGTATCTCCATCATACAAACTTGAACACCTATTGCATAAGCCGGTTGCGTTCATTATTCTGCCAATTTTTGCTTTAGCAAATACCGGTATAACATTAAGTGGCGATTGGGTGAATGATTTAAGTAGCCTAAACAGCCTTGGCATCGCTATGGGCTTAATCCTTGGTAAACCATTAGGTATTACATTATTTTGTTTTGTGGCTGTTGCTATTGGGGTATGTCGCTTACCATCAGACTTAAAGTGGGGTCATATCATCGGCGCAGGTATTCTTGGTGGAATTGGATTCACCATGTCTATTTTTATAACAAATTTAGCGTTTATGGCGAATCCAGCAACGATTAATGCGGCAAAGATGTCTATTCTTATAGCATCCCTAACAGCTGGGATTCTGGGTTTTCTATGGCTTGCAAGTCAAAAAAATAAAGGTTCTTTTGGGAAATAAAAAAAGGCCAACATTTTGTTGGCCTTTTTACTTTTGAATTGCTACTTAAACTTAGTTTAATGCATCTTTCAAAGCTTTACCTGCACGGAAAGCTGGTGCTTTACGAGCGGCAATTTTAAGTTCTTTACCAGTTTGTGGATTACGGCCGATACGAGCAGCACGGTTGCTAACAGCAAATGTACCAAAGCCAATTAATGTTACTGTGTCGCCACTTTTTAGCGCAGCAGTTACGCTACCAGTAAAAGCATCAACAACTTTAGCAGCAGCAGCTTTAGAAATGTCAGCTTCAGCAGCAATTTTTGCAATCAATTCTTGTTTGTTCATAGGATAATCATTCATAAAGGGTTGCGGAACCCTTATATTACCTGATATTTTGAAGAATTATCATATAACCATTATTTTTTTAATAAATTTTTTTCGGCACTATTTCTATGACAAACTAATACATAGAAAAAATGGATCGAGAATTGCAAAATGCAAACCTTTATTGAAGAATTAGGCACTGTTTCACATGTGATTCAATTAGCGGTGGCCCCGGCTTTTTTACTCACTGGCATCGGCGCGATCATCTCTGTTTTAGCCCAAAGACTTGGCCGCGTAGTGGATCGATATCGCGTACTGATAGAGCGAGACTGCCATACCCCGAGAAATATTAATGAAATACGGCTGTTATCGAAAAGGGCAGTATGGGTGCATTGGTCTATAACTTTTTGTACCGTCTCAGCTTTGCTGGTCGCCATGGTGATCGTGGTCTTATTCATTGGTTATGAGCGGAGTAAAGATCCTTCCCATTTTGTGTCGCCACTTTTTATATCGGCCATGATCAGTTTAATATTTGGCTTAATTTGTTTTTTACGAGAAATCCATCTTTCAATACACACCATTGAAGTGCCGGAAGAATTAAAAGAAGAAATTAACTCATGACCCTGAATGAACTTAAATTTATTGTCGCGCTGGCTAAGGCCCGTAATTTCAGAAAAGCAGCCGAAATGTGTTTTGTGAGCCAACCGGCACTCAGTTTAGCCGTTAAAAAACTAGAAGATGAGCTAGGGGTCTTGTTATTCGAGAGAAGTCGAAATGATGTCACGATGACGGCGGTGGGAGAATCAGTCGTTGAGCAAGCGATTCGAGCCATTGATGAAGCTAATCGCGTCAAGGAGATCGCTAAGCAAGGCAATAATCAATTAGCTGGGGCTCTAAAGCTTGGCGTGATTTATTCCGTCGGGCCTTATTTATTGCCAGAAATTATTCCTATTTTGCGTAAAAGTGCGCCAGAAATGCCTTTAATCGTTGAGGAAAATCTGACGAGTAATCTGGAGATGCAATTGCGTAATGGGGTCATTGATGTTGCAATTATTGCGCTTCCCTTTGAAATACCAGGTATTAAAACCCTGCCGCTCTATGAAGAGGAGTTTGTAGTGGTGGTGCCAAGTGAACATGACTGGGCAAATCTTAAAGAGGTTGATGCGAGTGAGTTATCGAATGAAAAGGTATTACTGTTAAATAGCGGTCATTGTTTTAGTAATCAAGTGTTACAAGCCTGCCCGAGCTTGAGTCGTAACGGTGAGATCTTGCAGGGAAACTCCTTGGACACTATTCGCAATATGGTAGCGTCTAATCTAGGCATCACGGTACTGCCGATCAGCGCGACCATTAGCCGGTATCACAATCCATTAGTCAAAGTGATTCCATTTAAAAAACCGGTCCCTACTCGGAAAATCGCACTCGCCTGGCGTAAGAGCTATGGGCGAGAACAAGCAGTGGAGGTGATTGCTAAGGCGATTTGCCAGTTAGCCATGTTCGCTAAAGGCCTTTTATAAGACAGATTGATTAGTAAACGATAAACGCCCGGAAACCAGTAGCGGGAATATCGGTCGTTTTTAAGTTAATGCTGATGTGAATTTCATCATTGCCAGAGATGCCTTCATCTAAATTGGCGTTCAATCCTTTTAAGTACTCCGCAGGGATGATTTTACGGCGCATGACGGGTATATCGTGATCATCTGTAAGGGTTAGCTCAAGGGAAGGAAAAGATTGAGCATAAGGCGCGTTATTGATAATGATGCCATTAAACTTAATCACATCATTACGTGTTTCATCTTTAATTAATTCTGTGTCATCCAGAGTGATAAGTTCAGCATGCTGAGGTAGCGGAATTTTACAACCTAAGTGTTTGCATGTGGTGACGATGGTGGGCTTAAGATTCGGCCAACGTTTTGCAATGTCCCCACGCAAAAAGAAAAGGATTTGTGTGAGGGCCAATATGACCAGAAAGACATTAAGTGCTAAGTTTTTTTTATTGTGGGGCGTTAAATTTCTTAAGGTTTCTAATAGGTTTTTTGGTGCGATTGGTGAATTGACATGTTCGGCGGCAACAAACACTTTTTGGCATTGCCCGCATCGAACCTGCCCATGATGCTGGTTAAGCTGCTCCGGCTTAACGACGAAGCTAGTAAAACATGATGGACATTTCGTGACCAAATGCATGATGGGATGATTATTTTTTAGTGCCAGTCAGTAAAACCCAGCTATCCATGAACTCAGGAGCATTCATATTAAACCATTCCGCATAGATCGCGGATACTTGCTCTGCTTGTTCGCGCAAAATACCCGATAAAGCAATACGTCCATTTTGTTTACAGGATTTAGCTAAAGCCGGGGCCAATACACTTAATGCACTTGATAGGATGTTGGCCACCACAATGTCAGCTTGCATTTTAGGGGACTGGGTTGCTAGGTAAAAGTCTGCCGAGACCTGGTTTTGCGCGGCATTAAATTCGCTTGAAATAATGGCCTGGGCATCAATATCGACGCCAAGCACATGCTTTGCGCCGAGCTTTTTAGCGGCGATGGCGAGGATGCCGGAGCCGCATCCATAATCGAGGACGCTGTCATTGGGCTTCACTTGCTTCACGAGCCAGGCCAAACATAGGTGAGTGGTGGGGTGGCTACCGGTCCCAAAGGCGAGCCCCGGGTCTAAGACAATGTTGATGCCATTGGGATTTGGGGCATCATGCCAAGTGGGCACAATCCATAAATCTTCTGTAATTTTAATGGGTTCAAATTGAGATTGGGTTGCACGTACCCAGTCTTGTTCTGCAATGTTTTCGCAAGTGTAAGCAAGGTTTTTGAAGCCCGTAATTGCTTCGACTTGGGCAATGATGCTAGGAATGTCGACATCATCATTAAAAAGTGCACTGATAATGTTTTTATTCCAAATGCCTGGTGGGGGATCCCCAGGTTCACCGAAGATGGGTTGTTCGTCTGCGGTTTCTGCATTTGCGTCTTCGATGCTTGCTGAGAGGGCGCCAATGTCCATCAGCGTATCACTCAGCAAGTCAGCGTTTTGGCTCTGCGCTTCGATATGTAATGAAACCCAAGCCATTTCAAACAATCCTACTTGGTGTGAATGCCAAGTTTGTTTTCAAGATAATGAATACTGGTTTCACCTAACTGGAAAGCGGCATCGTTCATTAAATCTCGATGTAATGCGATGTTGGTTTTGATTCCTTCAACCACCATTTCTGACAATGCAATGTCCATCCTTGCAATGGCTTGATCGCGAGTATCTCCGTAAGCGATCAATTTACCAATCATTGAATCATAGTGGGGTGGCACCATGTAGTTTTGGTAGGCATGGGTGTCAACACGGATGCCAGGACCACCTGGCATGTGGAAGGTACTAATGCGGCCAGGTGAAGGCACAAAAGTGTAAGGATCTTCAGCATTGATTCGGCATTCAATCGCATGGCCACGGAATTGAATATCTTTTTGGCGCAGGCTTAATTTTTCACCAAATGCCACGCGAATTTGTTCTTGGACAATATCAACGCCGGTAATCATTTCTGTCACAGGGTGTTCTACTTGAACACGCGTATTCATTTCAATGAAATAAAATTCGTCGTTTTCATAGAGGAATTCGAATGTCCCTGCACCGCGATATTTAATGCGTTTACAGGCATCTGCACATCGTTGACCAATTTTGTCACGAAGGCGGGTTGATATTCCTGGCGCGGGTGCTTCTTCAAGCACTTTTTGGTGCCGACGTTGCATAGAGCAATCGCGCTCCCCTAAGTAGATCGCATTGCCGTGTTGATCAGCCAATACTTGGATTTCAATATGACGCGGTTGTTCAAGAAATTTTTCCATATAAACAACCGGGTTGCCGAACGCAGCTTGGGCTTCAGCTTTCGTCATATTGACAGACCCAATTAGGGCGGCTTCCGTATGAACTACGCGCATTCCTCGACCGCCACCACCACCCGCGGCTTTAATAATTACAGGATAGCCGATGCCTTTTGCGATGCGAATAATTTCATCTGGGTCATCAGGTAAGGCACCCTCGGAGCCTGGCACGCATGGCACACCTGCTTTTTTCATGGTGTCTTTTGCGCTAACTTTGTCGCCCATTAAGCGAATCGTTTCAGCGCGCGGGCCAATAAACACAAAGCCACTTTGTTCAACGCGCTCAGCAAAATCAGCGTTTTCTGAAAGAAAGCCATATCCTGGGTGAATCGCCTCTGCATCTGTGACTTCGGCTGCGCTAATGACGGCAGGGATATTTAAATAACTTTGGCTAGATGGGGCAGGACCAATACACACAGACTCGTCTGCTAATTTAACGTACTTAGCTTCTTTGTCGGCCTCAGAATGAACCGCTACCGTTTTGATGCCCAATTCCCGACATGCACGTTGGATGCGTAGGGCGATTTCGCCGCGATTAGCGATGAGGATTTTATCAAACATTTAAAACCTCTTTAGCCGATAATAAATAAAGGTTCGCCGTATTCGACGGGCTGACCATTCTCAACCAAGATGGCTTTAATCACGCCCGCATGGTCAGATTCGATCTCGTTCAATAACTTCATCGCTTCAATGATGCAGATCGTGTCGCCAACAGCAACGGAAGCACCAACGTCTACAAAAGCTTTTGATTCAGGGGAGGGTGAGCGATAGAAAGTACCCACCATTGGAGATTTAACTACATGGCCTTCAACAACAGGGGCTACTGGGGCAGCTTCTACGGCAGGCGCGGCTGGAGCTGGTTGGGCGTGTTGAATGTAGGGTTGTGCATAGTGCACTGTGTTTTGTGGTTGTTGCAGGTTCCGACTGATGCGAACTTTTTCTTCACCTTCGGTAAGTTCGAGTTCTGATATGCCAGACTCTTCGACTAAATCGATCAGTTTTTTAAGTTTACGTAAATCCATCTCTTCCCCTCTTGCTTCATAGTTAAGTACGCTTATATTGCGTACATTTATTTAATTCTGATACTTAGTCAGAAATTGTTTGAACTGCGTAATCTAAAGCCAGTAAATATCCTTGTGCACCCAAGCCACTAATGACTCCGACAGCAATATCAGAGAAGTATGAATGGTGGCGGAAGGTTTCTCGCGCGTAAATATTAGATAGGTGAACTTCAACAAAGGGCACTTTAATAGCTGAAAGTGCATCCCGCAATGCAACCGATGTATGGGTAAACGCTGCGGGATTGATAATAATAAAATCGACTTTTTTGTCTGCTAATGTATGCAAGACTTGAATTAATTCCACTTCGGAATTGCTTTGAAATGATGACAATGAAATATTAGCTTCGGTCGCACGCTTCGCTAATTGTGCATCAATCTCAGCCAGTGTATTTTTTCCGTAATGATCAGGTTCACGTAAACCCAGTAGGTTTAGGTTGGGACCATGTAAAACTAATACGGATTTCTTATTGGATTCAGCCATATTTTTGATGATTTTCAGAAATAAAGTGCGTTTCTGAAAATTTCTAGTTTCATGTAAGTTAGAAGATATTCTACAGCAATTTGCTGAAATTTGCCGAAATTAACTGTTTTATCAGTTTTATTTAGTGGGTAAAACGCCCAGAAGTGGTGTGAGGGTTTCTTCGAGAATTTGTTGATTAATGCGTCCGAAAAAGGTTTTAACAATCGCGCCCTTGCTATCAATGATGACGGTGTAAGGCAATATACTTTGATTATCACCTAGGGTTTCAGCGAGCGTCATGGCATCCATGTCGCCCGCTAAAATTGGATAACTGACTGGGGCTGAATGGATGAATTCTTTTGTTTTATCAAGATCGTCTGTTGAGAGCCCAATAATCACAATATCTTTATGTTTTTGTTGCAACGCAGAAAGCTCTGGCATCTCTTCCCGACATGGCGGACACCAAGTGGCCCAAAAATTTAGCACAATTACTTTGCCTTGCCATTGCTTTAATGCCTGCTGCTTGCCGGTAATATCTGGGAAGCTTGCATTAAATAATGGATTTGTAATGACGCTGTTGGCGATTGCGGGTTTTTCTTGTTTGCTCGCTTCTTGGGTGTGATGAAATAAAAACCATCCAGATAAAATCGATAACAAGGCAATAATTAGCAGGCGACTATAGGATTGCATTCATCATCTCCAAGGGAATTGAGTTTATTTAAGACTTTGATAAAGTCTTCTGGCGGTTGATAACCAATCACTTTTAGGGGCGCAATTTCGTTACCGGCTTTATTGAAAAAGATGATGCCTGGGGGCCCAAATAATTTGAATCGATTTAGGAGTGCAATTTCTTCAGGGCTGTTATTGGTGACGTCGGCTTGAATTAACACAACGTTCGCTAATGCGCGCTTGACGGCGGAATCGGTAAAAGTAAACTCTTCGAGCTCTTTGCAGGCCACACACCAATCTGCATAAAAATCGAGCATGACGCGTTTGCCTTTGGCATTTTGGAGTTGGGCTTCAAGCTCGTTAATGCTGTGGATCTTTACAAAGCTTAAGCCAGTATTGGTTTTGTTAGTTTTTGGTGCAGTCAAACCCGCTAAAGGCTGCCAAGGGGATTTTGCGCCAGATGCGGCGCCAATAATCAGGGTGATGCCCAAGGCCAATAGGATAATGCCAACGCCCTTAAGGAGCCTTGAAGAGGGGCTTGAATCAACCGGTAATGGATCGATTGCATGCAGATACATGGCAGGAATAATGAGTAGTCCAGCCCAAAGTAACATTTGGATGCCTTGCGGGATGACTGGCGATGCAATGTAAATCGCCATGCCCAACATCATCACGCCGAAGAAATTACGCACGGTAGTCATCCACGCACCGGCTTTTGGTAATACGTGACCAGCAGAGGCGCCAATCAGCAATAGCGGTACTCCCATGCCAATAGAAAGTGAAAATAGGGCGATACCCCCTAATAACACATCGTGTGTTTGGCTAATGTAAATCAGGGCGCCAGCCAGGGGCGCGGCCACGCAAGGACTGACAATTAAGGCGGAAAGCGCGCCCATGGTTAACACGCCAATGAATTGACCGCCTTTGATGCCGTTGGCTAGATTGACCATGCGGTTTTCAATGGCGCTTGGCAAACGAAGCTCATAAAAGCCAAACATGGAGAATGACAAAAATACAAAAACAATCGCTGTCGCCCCGAGCACCCAAGCGCTTTGAAGGGCGCTACTTAACAATTGACCAGACAGTCCTGCCGCAACGCCAGCTAGGGTGTAGCTGATTGACATGCCCAGCACATAAGCCAGTGATAAATTGAAAGCGTGCAGGCGGGAAGTGGCGTGGTGATGGACTTTTTTATCACCGACAATAATCCCAGAGAGGATAGGAATCATTGGTAAAACGCAGGGTGTTAAAGCGAGTAACAGACCAAAACCAAAAAAGCCAAGAATGATGAGCCAGATTTTTCCGCCTTTAAGTAAGGTCGTGACTTGATCATCAGAAGCGTCTTTCGGTGCGCTGCTCTTGGTGGCATGATTGGAGAGGGTGACTTCGATGGTTTTGTGAATCGGGGCGTAGCATAAGCCTTTTTCGCTACAGCCTTGGTAGTTGGCTTCCACTGTTATTTTGTCTAGATTTTTTGGCGTGTCGTTAAGGGCGATGTTGGCAGTAAAGCTTTGATGGAAAACTTCTGTCTCACCAAAGTTAGCGTCTTTTTTAATGTCGCCTTTGGGAAAAGTGATCTCGCCGATTTGCGCATTGTTGCTTTTGAATTTAATGCGATCGCGATAGAGATAATGGCCAGGTGCCACAGTAAAGTTGGCCTGCAGGGTATGCTTATCTTGGGCGATGACCTCAAGCTTAAAGGCTTGGTCTGGCAGCAAGACTTCCTCTTCGCGATTAAATAAACTTAACCGGCTTGAAGAGGCGCTTTCCTCAGCAGCAAAGGCTGGTGATGAAGCACTTAAGGACAGGAGCACTAGGCTAATTAAAAATGCGGGTAGTTTCAATTGCACAATCCTAGTTAATTTTTCTGATCAATTTCTGAAATCCAAGCCAAGTATGCTGGCAACCCATCAGCAATAGTGACACAAATGATTTCAGGGAGTTCGTTTGGATGATGTTTTAAGATTGTAGCTTGTAATGAAGGGTAATGACTTTGTGTTGTTTTAATGATCATGGGAATTTCATGGACTTTTTCGAACTTCCCTTGCCACTTGTACATCGAAGTGCATGGCGCCTGTATGTTAATGCAGGCAGCCAAATGCTCAGAGATTAATAATTCTGCTAATTTTTCAGCGCTAGATGTGTCTGGTAGGTTGGTTAGCACTAAAATAGCGTTATCGCCCGATACACTCGACATATTAATTGATTCGCTCAAAGCGGAATTTAAGGGAATAGTTCATGCGTTTATTCATGCTGTTAATTTTACTCGCATTTCCAGCATTCGAGATATGGTTGCTCATAGATTTAGCCGCAAAATATGGCTGGTGGTTGGCGTTCTACCTCATTTTAATGACCGTATTAGGTTTGCGTTTAATCCGAGAGGAAAAGCAGCTATTTGCTGGCCGCTTAATGCAAACGCTCGCCCAAAGCGCTACGCCGGGCAGCGCTTTATTTGGCAGCGTTAAAAATCTTATTGCAGGTATTTTGTTAGTGATCCCCGGGGTCATGACGGATATGATTGCGGTGATTTTGTTGTTAATTCCTAGCCCACCTTCCCCATCCGCTGCAGCATTTAAACAAGGGGCGGCAAATGATGATGTGATTGAAGGTGAGTTTACGCGAGATGATTAATGTTGTTCGATATCAAAAATAGGATTTTTTAAAAAATGTCTCATCAAGTTACCATTCAACCAAGCGGCAATGTTTACTCAGTGCCGGACGCAGAAACCTTTTTGGGGGCAGCCATTGATGCGGGCCTCACTTTGCCTTATGGTTGTCGCAACGGCGCCTGTGGGGCTTGCAAGGGAAAGGTCATTTCTGGCGAAGTGGACTATGGCGAGTATCAGGGAACGGCGCTCACGGAGGCAGAAAAAGCGGCTGGTTATGTTTTATTCTGCTGCGCAAAACCACTTTCAGAGGCCGTGATTGAGTGCCGAGAAGTATCGGCCAACAATGTCATTCGCCCGCGCATCATGCCGGCTCGCGTACAGATGATGGAAAAACTATCGCATGACGTGATGGCGCTTTTCCTGAAATTGCCGAGCAATGAGCGGCTGCAGTTTATGGCGGGCCAGTATATTGAATTTATTTTGAAAGACGGCAAACGCCGCGCTTTTTCATTAGCCAATGCCCCCCACAACGATGAGTTTTTAGAGTTGCACTTACGTCTTGTGCCTGGCGGTACGTTTACCGAATATGTATTTAAAGAAATGCAAGAAAAGGCGATTTTGCGTCTAGAAGGACCTTTTGGCAGCTTTTACCTGCGTGAAGACAGCAACAGACCGATTATCTTTGTTGCAGGTGGAACAGGTTTTGCACCGATCAAGGGGATTATTGAACATATTTTGCATCAGAATACTGAGCGGGAAATGGTGCTTTATTGGGGCGCTAAAAGCTTAGAAGATCTTTATATGCCAGCGTTGCCTCAGGCTTGGTCAGGCATGCATCCCCATTTCAAATTCATCCCTGTGTTGTCAGAGCCATTGGCGAGCGATGCCTGGGAAGGCCGAACTGGCATGGTGCATGAGGCGGTGTTGCAGGATATCGCAGATCTAAGTGGACACCAGGTTTATTGTTGCGGCGCACCGGTGATGGTGGAGGTGGCAAATGCTGCATTTAAGGAACACGGCTTACCCGCGGATGAGTTCTTTTCAGATGCCTTTACTTACGCGAATCCACTTCCAAAAGGCTAAAAAGCATAACGAAAGTTATTCGTCTAAATCGTTTTGATGCACCCGGCGTCTAGCGCGAACGCCTTCGGCAAGTGTTTCTAAAATGGTGAGGGTATCTTCCCAACCTAAACACGCATCGGTGATGGATTTACCATATTCAAGTTGGCAGCCAGGCGTGTGTTCTTGGCGGCCTTCATGGAGGTGAGATTCGACCATCAGCCCCATGATGCGCTCATCCCCAGCTTTGAGCTGATCAGCAACATTCTTAGCTACATCGAGTTGTAATCGGTATTGCTTAAGGCTGTTGCCATGAGAGCAATCTACCATGACCTTAGGATTCAGCCCGGAAGCGGCCAGTTCTGTGGCTGCGGCATCGACACTGGCTGCATCATAGTTAGGGGTTTTGCCTCCACGCAAAATGACGTGACAATCTTCATTGCCAGCCGTTGAGACAATCGCAGACTGCCCCTCTTTAGTGACAGATAAGAAATGATGTGGGCTAGCGGCTGCTTTAATCGCGTCCACTGCAATCCGAATATTGCCGTCTGTTCCATTTTTAAAACCGACGGGGCATGAAAGACCGGAGGCTAATTCGCGGTGGACTTGAGACTCGGTTGTGCGAGCGCCAATGGCACCCCAGCTCACTAAGTCAGCCGTATATTGTGGGGTGATGGTGTCTAGGAATTCTGTGCCGGCAGGCATGCCTAGTTCGTTGACTTCAAGTAAGAAGCGCCTAGCGATTTCTAGCCCTTCGTTAATTCGGAAGCTACCATCTAGGAATGGGTCGTTGATTAAACCCTTCCAGCCAACGGTGGTGCGTGGTTTTTCAAAATAAACTCGCATCACGATGATGAGTTCTTTTTCATATAAGGCACGCTGTTCTACCAAGCGTTTTGCATAGGCAACCCCAGCCTCTTCATCATGGATGGAGCACGGGCCGATGATGATGAGTAGCCTGTCATCTACACTATGTAATACCTGATGAATGGCAGCGCGTGTGGCCACAATGTTGTCGACGGTTTTTGGACTCGCTTGAAGGGCATCTAAAAAATCAGAAGGCGGTCTAAGCGCTTTGATTTCTTTAATGCGGACATCATCCGTGGCAAATTTTTGAAGAGGGGTCATCTTTGTCGTTCTTAACAGCGAATGCGTTATTTTAATGCAATTCCGTATGAAAATTAGTGCTGGCACGATAATGTTGGTTGGCAGCGGTCATTTGACCTTTTTTCTCAAGTAGTTTTGCCAGGGCCAAATGTCTTGCTGCTGACGCTTCTATGCTGAGGCTTGCCTCATAGTAGCTTTCTGCTTTTCCCCATAATTTAAGATGGACGCAGAACTTACCCAGAGTTTCTAACAAGTCTGCATCGTGCTGATGATTCATGAGCCAGAACTCTGCTTGTTGAAGTTGCTTGCTTGGGTCTGAAGTGATGCAGTTTCCAAGGAGGCGTAATAAAGCGCTCGACCAATTCTTGGTGAGGTTCATTTCTAGGATTCTCGCGGCCTCCGTTTGTGCGCCTGCTTCAATGAAGAGCGGAACGGCGGTCATGACGAGGCGCTCGTTAAAGCGATCTTCATCGGTAAGTTTTTTCCAATAGGCATTCAAGCCTGAGGCATCGTGGGCGTAGCGTTTGATTAATGCTTGATGGGCCTGAAGTCGAAATTCTTTGATTTTAAGCATTTCGAGGACATCGGTTTTTTCAAGTAGATTTAGAATCGTTAACACTCGCTCCCAATTTTTAAGGCGCGTTTGGATCTTTAGCTCTAGTGAAAGGGCGGGCTGATAATGCGGTTCAATTTGCGTGACTCTTTGCAATACCGTCAATGCAAGTTGATATTGTTGGTCGTCAATGAGCATTTCTGATTGCGTTAATAACCTTGCAATGCTGGCTTCAGGGGCCAAACGCTCAGCTTCAGATAAAAAGTAATCTCGCCTAATTTTGTTTTTAAGTTTATGTGCGGCTTTAGCGGCAATGAGGGCAGTGAGCCCGGCATCTTCCCCCAGTTCCAGGGCTTTCGATGCGGTGTTTTGGGCCAACTCATAACGACCTTCAACGAAGGCATGCAAGCTTTGAATTAAGGCTTGATGCCCCGCTTTTTTACGCAAGCCTTCTTTGTAAGCGCGGACCGTGGCGGGTAATTTACGAGTGTATTGGAACAAGCGTAACGCGAGGTGGAGGCAAACAAAACTTAAACTGATGGCTACAATTAGGAAGTTGAGTGAGGTTTCTAAACGATAAGTAGGCGTTTTAATGAGTACATAGCCACTGTTTGCACCAGCGAGCAAAGAAACGCCGATGGCCAAGCCCAGGATGAAGAGTATCCAAAATAGCCAACGCATTATGGTTGCTTTCTTACTTTTGCTTCGTGATTGGCCGCTGGGACAAAACTCAACTTGTACTGATTAAGTAAGCGCAAACTGGGTTCAATATCCGGCAACTCGGTTGCAATATGATTGTTGGTGAGGCTCTTAATTTCGTCTAAGGTGTTATTGGTAAGCGACTCACGGACATCAAAATTGAGATTGATGGCGCTTTGTGCTGCCACAAGGTCGGCTTTATAAGTGATTTCATCATGCCTGAGTAAAGCAATGCGCGCAGTCAGCAGGTGTAATTTAATATTCTCACGCAAGAAAAAATTTTGTTCGGGCGCAAGCAGGGGCGGCTCAGGGTGATCAATGCGTTCGATACGGATCATGCCCTTGATGTCTTGCCATACTTCTTGGATCAGTCTGCGCCAAGGGTTACTTGAAAGATCAGGCGCTGTGCTATTTTGCGTTTCGCTTGGTCGGTGATCACTTAATAAGGCTAATTGGTCGATGCGTTGAGACAGGCTTGCCAATTTGAGGCTGATGCTCGTGATGTCAGCCAATGGCAGGTTTTGTAAACGTTGAATGTCTTGGTCGATCGATTTTCTTAATTGAACAGCCTTTTGGGTATCGAAGCCTTGAAGTCTTGTGTCAGCTGACTGTAGGGCCAATAGGGCGGGTTTGATGTTGCCTGCTAACTGCAATTGCTGATTGGCGATGACTAACAATTGCTCAACATCTGACAACATCCGTTCTTCACGGTTATTGGCTAGCTCTTGATATAGGGCTTTCAGGGCGGCTTGTTGATCAAAAGACTCGTTATATTTTTCTTCGAGAATTTCGGCGCGGGCGGCAATTTCAGTACTGCGCGTATCGGCATTTTTAGCGAGCGCTAAACTTTGCTGATTTTTTTCATTAAAGGTATCGAGTTTTGTCGCTAATTCATGTTCGATCGTTTGGTTGTTTTTCGCATTGTCTACCCACAATATACCAACGGCGAACAGTGAAACCAGAGAAATCCCCAAGGCCACTTTTAAAGTGCGTGAGGACTTTGCATCGCTGATGGATTCAGGATTGATTTCGGATGCTAGCTTGTTTTGAATGTCTTCGGTCATTGCGCTGGACTCATCATTTAGTCGTCTATTTTAATCATTAAGTGCATGAATTAAACATGCCAACATGGCCTCATCACCAGGGGCGGTTGCGATATGCACATTGAAGCCTAGCTTGCTGGGCTCTTCGGCAATCCTCGCGTGATTTACGCATAGCTTAACATTTTTAAGCCAATCTTGATGATTTGCCATGCTTAAGAGATGCCGCATGGCTTCCGAGCTCGTGACCACAATGGCATCTAAGGCATGGTTTTTGTCATGGTCATTTAAGAGCGAGAGATTTTTTTGAGGGTTGATGCGCTGATAGCACTCGGCAAACGTGACGTTTGCACCACGCGCTTTAAGGGTGTCTGCTAAGACCTCACGACCACCAATTCCACGAAAAATCATGATGTGTTGATTGTTAACGGCCTGCATTTCAGGCAAGGCGAGCAGGGATTCACTATCAAAACGATGCTCTGGAATGAGGGTGTTTTGAATGCCGAACCTGGTTAATTCATCTGCTGTGCTGGGCCCAATTGCTGCAAATCTCAATGTGGGGGGAAGCGCCAGTTTACTCACCAAGGGCATGCCGTTTTGGACGGCATTGCTACTGATGAAGATGGCCCAATCATAATGATTAAGCTCGCTGATCGTTTGTTCAAATGCTTGGTAATCAGAAAGTGGCGTGATTTCAATGAGCGGAAAAGCAATCACTTCGCCGCTAGAATCTTGAATGAGTTGAGATAGCTTTCCCGCTTGACCGACTGGCCTCGTGATGACGATATGGCGACCATGAAGCGAGTTGGCGTTCATCTTAATGTTAAAGCGTATCCAATGCGGCAAGAATGCGGTTCGCACCGAGAGCGATTAATTTTTCAGCCAGTTGCTGACCTAACTGTTCTGGGTGCTCCATGCTGCCGCTGACTTCTTCTTTGACCATTTCCTTGCCATCGACGCTTGCAACAAAACCGGTGATGGTGATGTGGTTGTTTTTAACTTGTGCATAAGCGCCAAGTGGAACGGTGCAGCTGCCGGCTAGGGCGCGGCTCATGCCACGTTCGGCCTCTACACAGGCGGCAGTCTCAGGGTGGTTAAGCGGGGCGAGGACAGATAGCATGTCCGTGCGGCTTGCATTAATTTCGATGCCAAGCGCCCCTTGCCCAACGGCTGGGATGCTGTCTTCAGGGGAGATGAATTGGCGAATACGGGATTTCAAGCCCAGACGAATTAAGCCAGCCGCTGCCAGGATAATGGCCGCATACTGGCCCTCATCTAATTTACGTAAGCGTGTTTGTAAGTTGCCACGCAAGGATTCGATCTTTAAATGAGGAAAGCGGGCCTGCAATTGGCTTTGGCGACGCAAACTAGAAGTGCCGACGACGCTGCCTTGAGGTAATGCGGCCAGGCTTTCGAAATCATTCGAAACAAATGCGTCGCGTGCATCTTCACGCTCACCAATGGCTGCCATGGTAAACCCCTCAGGCAGGTTCATTGGGACATCTTTCATTGAATGCACGGCTAAGTCTGCACGGCCATCTGCCAAGGCCTGCTCAAGCTCTTTTACAAATAAGCCTTTGCCACCAATCCGCGCTAATGGGGAATCTAGAATTTGGTCTCCCATGGTGGTCATGCCTAAAATCTCAACCGTGCTTGCGGGATAAAGGGCCTGTAATCGGCTTTGAATGTGTTTGGCTTGCCACATAGCCAGTGCGCTTTCGCGAGAGGCGATGACGATTTTTTTAGGGGTTGTGTGCATACATTGAAGTCTATTAATAGTCGTTTTGTTAATTTTAACATACCGCTGTCGCTTGGATTGGATAGAAAAATCGTTGTTTTGCTTTATACTTGCTGGATAAATTCATTATTGATAAGCGCCTTTGATCATGCAAGATAAATCACAACAAGATAAAGTTTGGTCAGGTCGGTTTAACGAGCCGGTGTCCGAATTGGTGAAACGTTACACAGCCTCTGTTGACTTCGACAAGCGTCTGGCCGCATTTGATATTCAAGGCTCGCTCGCACATTCAAAAATGCTGGGGGCTCAAGGCATCATTAGTCAAGCAGATGTGGCTGCGATCGCAACAGGACTCAATGAAATCTTGCAAGAAATTCAAGCCGGGCAATTTGAATGGCGCTTAGATTTGGAAGATGTGCACCTGAATATTGAAAAGCGTTTAACGGACAAAATTGGTGACGCAGGTAAGCGCTTACATACGGGAAGAAGTCGTAATGATCAGGTTTCTACAGACGTTCGCCTCTGGCTCCGCGCGGTAGCGGATGATGTGATTGTTGGTATTCGTAAGCTACAAACTTCGATTGTGGATTTGGCAGAAACGCATTTTGATACCGCGATGCCAGGGTTTACCCATCTTCAAGTCGCTCAGCCAGTGACGTTCGGTCACCACCTTTTAGCGTATTTCGAAATGTTGCAGCGCGACGCGGCAAGGTTTGCGGATGCCCGTAAACGGATTAACCGTTTGCCATTAGGCGCTGCTGCTTTAGCTGGAACGAGCTACCCAATAGATCGTGAGATGGTCGCCAAGGAATTAGGTTTTGATGGGGTGTGTGAGAACTCACTAGATGCGGTTTCAGATCGTGATTTTGCGATTGAATTTACGGCTGCCGCCGCCTTGGTGATGACGCATTTATCGCGTTTTTCAGAAGAGCTCATTTTGTGGTCTAGTCCACGCTTTGCGTTTGTAGATATTGCAGATCGTTTCTGTACAGGCTCATCGATCATGCCGCAGAAGAAAAACCCAGACGTGCCAGAATTAGTGCGTGGTAAAACCGGTCGGGTGACAGGCCACTTGATGGCTTTGCTGACCTTGATGAAAAGTCAGCCACTGGCCTACAACAAAGATAACCAAGAAGATAAAGAGCCCTTGTTTGATACCGCGGATACTTTATTAGTCACTTTAGAGATCTATGCGGACATGTTGCGTGGGATTAAGGTGAATAAAGAAGCGATGCGTAATGCAGCCACCGAAGGTTTTGCAACTGCAACGGATTTAGCCGATTACCTGGTTAAAAAAGGTACACCATTCCGTGATGCCCATGAAGTCGTCGCATTAGCTGTTCGTCATGCGGTCGATAAAGGGTGTGATTTATCTGATTTGCCACTGGCTGAATTGCAAAAATTCAGCGCTCAAATTTCAGAGGATGTATATCAGGTATTAACGCTTGAGGGTTCGCTAGCTAGCCGGAATCATATCGGTGGGACTGCGCCAGCTCAGGTGAAGCAAGCCATTGTTCGGGCACGTCAATCGTTAGCTTGAAAATCCGCGTGTGGTAAGTTCGATTTCGCCCCCATGACCACTAATAAATTAAGCCTACAGAAATGTGGGCTTTTTTTAAGCTGCTATTCGGACGTGCTTAATTTAAAGGGTGCTCGATCTTCAAGTTCATTCGTATATTTGGCGATCCCATGAGCTTCTCTCATGACAAAATCCTCGATGGCATTAGCAAACTGCGGATGTGCGATTTGATGAAAAGAGCAGGTGGCTTTTGGCTTAAACCCCCTCGCTAATTTATGTTCGCCTTGCGCCCCCCCTTCAAAATATTGAATATTTTCAGCGATACAAAATTCCTGCGCTTGGTAATAACATAGCTCAAAGTGAAGGTTTGGGACATATTCTAAGCAGCCCCAATAGCGACCATACAGGGTATTTTGATCATAAAAATTAAGCGCGCTTGCAATGGGGGCGCCGTCTTTGTATGCCATCACCAACAAAATATGCTGTGTCATCGTCTTTGCAATGATCTTAAAAAACTCTCGGGTTAAGTAGGGTGTTGAACGATGCTCTCGATAGGTGTTGCAATAACATTGATAAAAAAATTCCCATTGTGCTTCACTAATATCTGGTCCTTTAACGCGATGACAAACCACGCCTGAATTCACGACCTTTTTCCGCTCTTGCCGAATCTTCTTTCGCTTCTCTTGCGTTAATTGACTTAAGAATCCCTCAAAATTCTCAAAGCTTTCGTTCTTCCACTGAAACTGCACCCCATGACGTTGAAGCCAATTTGCTTCAGAAAGTACTTTGGCTGAATCTTCATTCGGGAACAGTACATGCGCCCCTGAAAATTGGTTGCTGTGTGTTATTTCTTCTAATGTTTCAACCATGAGCGATTGGATTTCGGAGGCATTAGGAACCGATGCTACCAGGAGCCGTTGACTGGTGACAGGACTAAAGGGGATGGCTGCAATAAGCTTTGGGTAGTAATTTAAGCCGTTTTTTTCGTAGGCCTCAGCCCATGCCCAGTCAAAAACATACTCACCGTAGGAGTGGCTCTTAACATACAAAGGGAGCCCGCCAACTAATGCCTCATCGTCAAACACTAGCATTGGGCAGGACTGCCATCCTGTGCCGTTGCCAATGGATTTTGATTCCTCAAGCGCACTTAAAAAAGCATGGCTTAATAATGGCATCCCCCCAACTAAGGCATCCCAGCTTTGCCTATCTAAACTAGTGACACTATCGGCGAGATCTACTTTTAAAGTCATTTTTTATTAATCAGATTAATTTTGTCGACTTTGAGGTCTCGGGTGATGGTTCTAATTTCGAGGATTCTTTTGTTTTTGATATAACGAAACGAGCAGGCATCGATCTCCATTGAGATGCAATCAACCACCTCGGTTGAACCTTTTTCGAATATTTCTTGCGCGTAAAGGCTGCTGTTTGTGATTTTGGAATTTACAACAGGCTTCCATCCAACTGCAATTAATGAGGACTTTGCCTCGCTATAGGGCATCCCTGTTTTAATCGATGATGGAAGGTCACTCGCTTTAGCAGAAAGTGAGCATATTAGGCCTAAACAGATGAGTGAAGTTTTTGTATACATAGGATGGAGTCAGGATATTTCTTAGTTTAATTCAAGATATATTATTTCGCTGGAGTATGTATGAATTGAAACTAAAAGAGATAATCTAAAGTCTAGAAAATAACTACTAGTGAATTCGCCTGCGCTCAGAAAAATACTTCATATTTCTTTGAAATAGAGGCTATGCTAACTTCATGAGTTTAATAAATCCAAATCAACGATATTTCAAATAATGAGTAGGCTTATGTCAAACGCGCTCGATCATATTCACCATATTGCTCTCCAGGTAAAAGATCTAGAGGAGACGATATTATGGTACACAAAAAACTTTGCCTGTCAGATAGCCTACCAAGACAATAGCTGGGCGTTGCTTAAATTTGAGAATCTATCACTAGCATTGGTGCATCCTGATCAGCATCCATCTCACTTTGCTGTGACACGTGAGGACATCAAACCTTTTGGAACTCCAGTGCCGCATCGTGATGGAACAAGTTCCGTGTATGTTGAAGACCCTAGTGGAAATCATATTGAGATTCTAAAGCTCGCAGATTGAGAATCGTCTACATAAGATTTAAGAAAAACCTATGATGCAAAAAATTATCCTCCTCCTCTTATCTAGTGCATTGATTGCTTGTCAAACCACATCCAGCACTGCTGATCAAATATTGAGCTTAGGCAAAAATCCAATATTGCCAGCGCCAAGCGCTTCGATGATCCCAACCATCAATATAGCGAAGGCTTCTAAATGGCCTGATGGCGTGATGCCGAACGTTAACAACAATTTTATAATTAATGTTTATTCAAAAGAACTCGTTCATCCTCGATGGCTGTATGTATTACCCAATGGCGATGTACTGGTGGCGCAAAGCAATAAACAATCATCTAAAAGTAAAGGGTTAAAGGAAGTCATCGCTAAACACTTTATGAAGCGAGCAGGGGCTGGTGAAGAGAGTCCAGATAGAATTACTTTGCTGCGAGATCATAATGGTGATGGAGTTGCGGAATTGGCAACAGACTTTCTGAGCGACCTTCACTCTCCTTTTGGTATGGCGTTAATTGGTAGTGACTTATACGTGGCTAACACTAACGCAATCATAAGATTTCATTACGAATCAGGAGAGACCAAGATTGACACTAAAAAATATCCTCCCGAAAAAATCATCGATTTGCCTGAAGGCGACATTAACCATCATTGGACTAAAAATATTATCGCCTCTCATGATGGGTCAAAACTTTATGTGACAGTTGGATCGAATAGTAATATTGGAGAAAATGGATTAGATCAAGAAATAGATCGGGCCGCGATTTGGGAGGTTGATCTTAAAACAAATAAGAAGAAAATTTATGCATCAGGACTGAGAAACCCCAACGGTCTTGCATGGCATGCGAATACGCATACCCTCTGGACAGTGGTTAATGAGCGCGATGAATTAGGTGACGATTTAGTCCCAGATTATTTAAGCTCTGTTCATGAGGG
>CAJBIA010000003.1 GCA_903953055.1 uncultured Methylophilaceae bacterium | reverse complement strand
CAGCCAAGCAACGCAGTAGGGTGGTTTTACCGACCCCGTTTTCACCGATGATGGCAATTTTTTCGCCCGCTTCTACGAGTAGGTTAAAGTCGTTAAAGAGTACGCGGTCAAATCCGTGATTGAGTTTTTGCACTTCTACTGCATTACGATGTAGTTTTTCTCGGTCATCGTATTCAAAACGAATAAATGGGTATTGGCGGCTAGAGGGCTTGATGTCTTCTACTTTAATCTTATCGATTTGCTTAGCACGGCTAGTCGCTTGTTTGGCTTTAGAGGCGTTGGCAGAGAAGCGGCGAACGAAGTCTTGTAAGTCGGAAATTTGTTGTTTGGCTTTTGCATTATCTTTTGCCTGCTGTGCCCGCGCCATGGTGGATGCTTCCATGAAGTCATCGTAGTTGCCTGGGTAAACCGTCAACTTGGCATAGTCCATATCTGCCGTATGCGTGCAAACTTGGTTGAGGAAGTGTCGATCATGCGAGATGATGATCATGGTGCAGTTGCGGTTGTTTAGGATGTCTTCTAACCAGCGGATGGTATTAATGTCCAAGTTATTGGTTGGTTCATCGAGTAGCAAGATGTCAGGATTTGCAAATAGGGCTTGGGCTAGCAACACACGAAGTTTCCAGCCGGGCGCCACCGCACTCATGAGTCCGCTATGCTGATCAATGGGAATGCCAACGCCTAAGAGTAATTCGCCAGCACGTGCTTCAGCGGTATACCCATCGTACTCAGCGAATACCGCTTCTAATTCAGCGGCCTTCATATAGTCATCTTCTGTGGCCTCAGGGTTCATGTAGATGGCGTTTTTTTCGACATTGGCTTGCCACATTTGGTCGTGCCCCATCATGACCACATCGAGCACGCGCTGATCTTCATAACCGAATTGGTCCTGACGTAGCCATGCCATCCGTTCATTGCTATCTAATGCAATGTTGCCTGCTGTGGGTTCAAGGACGCCCGCTAAGATTTTCATGAAGGTTGATTTACCGCAACCATTTGCGCCAATGAGGCCATAGCGATTGCCGTCGCCAAACTTGACGGAGACATTTTCAAAAAGTGGCTTTGCGCCAAATTGCATGGTGATGTTGTTACTAATGAGCACTGTTTATTTCCTAAGGTATTTTTGTAATCGGTTGATTAAATGGTTTATTCGAATTTATTTTTAATGAGCACTTCATTGATGCTCAATTGACCGCCGCGTGGCCAAGCTTCTTTGATGGCTTTTCCTACGGTCACAAACATGGTTGGAACGTGATCGGCTGGTAGGTTCAGTAATTTGGCAACAGCGTCAAAATCAAAGCCATCCATTGGGCAAGTGTCATAGCCCATTTCTTTGGCGACGAGCATGATATTCATGGCGGCCATGCCACAAGAGCGCATCACTTCGTCGCGCTGGGCTTGTTCATGCCCTGTGTAATATTGTTTGATGGCAGGCACAAGGAAGTCTGCAACGGCTTGAGGCGCGTCTTTCCAATAACGATTCGGTTCCTTTTGCCAGGCTTGCACGTCAGCCACTAATACGATGAGCAGCGAGGCTTCTGTGACCTGGGCTTGGTTCCAACTGACCGCTTGAATTTGTGCTCGCAAGCTAGGATCGTCTACGACGACAAAACGCCAGTGCTGAATATTGAACGCGGTCGGTGCAAGCATTGCCAATGAGATGAGCTGGTGGACTTCGGTCTCATTGATTTTGTGGTCTGGATCAAAAGCTTTGATCGAGCGCCGGGTTTGGATCGCTTCAACAACGTTCATTTATTGCCTTTTCTTGAATTTAAATAGGGTCTTCATTTTGGTTGATTGTTTAGAAATCAACGGGTTAATTGTGCATGTCACATTCGATGCGCGATTAAGATTATACGCATGTGCACAACAGAATATTATGACATTTATTTGCCATAGCGTCTTAAAAACTATTCCCTAAGGGCGGCACTCAGCCCAGGGAAAACTTGCTAGGCAGAGCGAATGCCTAGTGCTGCTGTTTTGGCACATGTCAATTCTTTAGGCGCATATCTACTTCGCCAGTCCCTCACAACTCGCCCCGCTAGGGATGGCTAGCGTGATTAGGTCACATCACAGGCTAACTTATGTGCCTCCAATAATCTTCTGATCCGTATTTCACTAGCCAAATTAAATCATCTCATCCCCCTTTTTTAGTTTTTTAATTCGAT
>CAJBIA010000002.1 GCA_903953055.1 uncultured Methylophilaceae bacterium | reverse complement strand
CAAGTGCAAAAGCTTCAGCACCGATCAAGACATCTACATCCAAAACTTGTAACTCTGCCCAAAGCGCTTCTTGAAGAGCACTGTTTTCAAGAATGTAGCCAAGATGACTCTCAAAATCATCTTCGGCATTAAACGCCAATGGCTCTAAGTTCGCATCACTCCATATTTCCATCGATTCAATTGGGCTAATTCTTGTGCTATCTAATTTCTGCCAAACCCCTAATTCTTTAAGCCAATCAGCGTTGCCTGGACTAATTGCATAAATGCGACTATCCCAAACATCACTATTTGCTTCTTGACTTATTGGCGATTTTTTATCAACTAGACCAACCTTAAAACCTTGTTTTGTTAAGGCGACTGCTGCCGACGCGCCAACTAAAGCTGCGCCTATAATAAGAATATCGTAATGTTTGCTTGATAGACGCATTTTAGCCGCGACTTCCAAAACTCATTTTTCTAACCAAGCTAGATTTAAGGGGCTTAATTAAATCAATCATGCCCAAACTCATCCCACGAACACCTGAGACTGCGATAATGTCATTTGAGAATAAATTAACCAGAAAGTCAGTAAATATTAAACCACGTTTAGTATCTTTTTTACGTCCTTGTTGATAAGCCTGTAACATAAAATCCTGTCCCCAATCCGCTGGATCTGTTGAGGAAATTTGTTGAGCTAACTCATAGGCGTCGCGAAGACCAACATTAAAACCTTGTCCAGCAACAGGGTGCATAGTTTGCGCTGCGTTTCCTATGACCACTAAATGTGACGCGGTCACGGGATTGAGATAGGATAATTTCAGTGGAAAAGTCAGTCGCTTACCAACACTTAGAAAACGGCCAACACGATCCCCAAAATGACGGTGCAACTGATTTAAAAAATCAGCATCTTCAAGTGCCATCACTTGAGCAACTTGTTCTTGTTTACCTGTCCACACCAAGGAAAAGCTTCTAGCTCCATTGGGCAACAATGCAACCGGGCCCATTGGTGTAAAGCGTTCATATGCAACATTGTTGTGAGGCAATTCACACTCCACTTTGCTTACCAGTGCATCATGACCGTACATTTTAGTTTCACGCGCAATCCCTGAAATATCGCCTAGGCTTCGACCACCATCAGCAAGAACAAGTAATGAACTACTTAACTGTTGAATGTTAGCTTCATAATTAAACGTAACCGTTGCTTTATCCAAAGCTGGTTCAATATGCTGAGCTTCTGCTTCGTAGATAATATTTATTCCATTAAAAGCAGCAAGCGTCTCATCTAAGGCTTGCGTCAAAGCACCATAAGAAAGTACGTATCCCAAATCGGGCAAATCATGGTCTTTTGCTTTTAATATACTGCGCCCAAAACTACCACGCTGTGAAATATGTATCGCATTAATCCCTGTTGCTTGATGATCTAACTTTTCCCAAACCCCTAATTTTTCTAAAATGACACGGCTACCATATGAGAGTGCCAAAGCACGTTGGTCTTGATAAGCCGCGCCTTTAGCGCGTGCTTCCAGCATCGTCACTGCAACACCCTTGTGCTGCAGGGTTAGCGCTAAAGTTGCCCCAACTGGCCCACCCCCAACAATGATTACTGTCTCAGGCATCTTGCATCAATTCCTCAATCTCAAAAACCGTCTTGGGCGCCCCTTTTGTAATAACTTCACAGCCACTTTCGGTGACCACTACATCATCTTCAATACGAATACCGATGTTCCAGAAGTGTTTAGGAACCTTATCTGAAGGAACAACGTAACAGCCAGGTTCAACCGTCAAAGCCATGTCTTTCTTAAAGATACGCCAATTTCCCTGCTTATCTTTATATTCCCCAGCGTCATGAACATCCAAGCCTAACCAATGGCCTGTACGATGCATATAAAACTGACGATAACTCCCGCTTTCTAAAACCTCTTCAGGACTTCCTTTGCACAGTCCAAAATCAATAAAGCCACGAATTAACACATCCAAAGCAGCCTCATGAGGCGCATTCCAATGTTCATCAGGTAGCACTTTTGCAATTGCCGCCGCCTGTGAAGCCAAGACCATCTCGTATAAATCCTTTTGAGCACTACTAAATTTACCGCTAATAGGAAAAGTACGCGTTATATCAGAGGCGTATCCATCTAACTCACAACCGGCATCAATCAAAAGTAAGTCGCCATCACATAATTTGGCGTTATTCAGATTGTAGTGCAATGTACAGGCATTACGCCCTCCAGCAACAATGCTGGCATAGGCCGGTGATTGTGCGCCACAACGATAAAATTCATGTAAAAACTCTGCCTCTACTTCATATTCCATCAACCCCGGCTTAACGAATTTCATGGCACGTTGATGCGCTCCAGCCGCAATAGCCGAGGAATGACGCATAATCTCAATTTCGTAAGCAGATTTATACAAGCGCATTTCATCAAGGTGCTTACGCACGTCGACCACTTCGTCTGGAACACTAGTCCCAGTTCTTGCCTGTGAGCGTAAATGATTAAGCCAGCTATTTACTCGCAAATCCCAGCCGGTTTCTGCTCCAAAGCTATAAAAAAGCTTTTCTTGATTAGCAAGTAATTTAGGGGCAATTTCATCTAACTTAGCAATAGAATAAGCCTCATCAAAACCAAATTCGGCCACTGCTCCGGCAGGCCCATAACGAAAGCCATCCCAAATCTCGCGCTCCATATCCTTATCGCGACAAAATAAGACTGTTTTAGGGTGAGCGCCGGCAATAATGAATAAAACAGATTCTGGCTCTTTGAAAGCTGAAAGATAGTAAAAGTAACTATCAAAACGATAAGGGTAATGACTGTCACGATTGCGAATAAGCTCGGGCGACGTAGGAATAATAGCCACACCCTCACCCATTACTTTAATCAAACGCTGACGTCTTAAGCTAAACTCATCAAAATTGATTGCCATATATTTTCTTAATAAAGTTATTTAAGTTTTGTCGTTGGAAAATAACTTAAGTTCAAGAGATCTGCTCATTTAACACTGCCAAACGTTCTGGCGTGCCTATATCATGCCAAACACCCTCATAATACTCACCACCAACGAGTCCTTTTGCCATCGCCTCTCTTAGCAAAGGAGCTAATTTTGCAGGCTGCCCTCTTTTGATATTGGCAAACAAGCTTGGGTGATAAACCCCAATGCCTGAAAAAGTGAGCTTAGTAAGCCCCTCATTACTCAGACTCCCTGAAAGAATAGAAAAATCCCCATCGGGGTGTTGTGTTGGATTATCAACCATTACCAAATGCGCTAAATTGGGGCGCTGCAAACGCAATGTCGCAAAATTAATCTCAGTAAAAATATCCCCATTCACCACTAGGAACGGGGCATCCCCTAAAAAAGGCAGTGCATTGGCAATTCCACCAGCCGTTTCTAATGCGTTTTCTTCTTGGCTATATTGAATCTTCATTCCCCAAGCACTTCCATCTCCCAAGGCATTTACAATCTTTTCACCAAGGTATGCATGATTAATGACAACCTCTTTTATTCCTGCAATCGCTAATCGCTCTAAATGCCAAACAATTAAAGGCTTAGATCCTATAAGCAATAAAGGTTTGGGAGTATCATCAGTAAGTGGGCGCATTCGCTCACCTCTACCAGCCGCCAAAATCATGGCTTTCATTAAAATGTGTACCCTGCTTTTAGCTCAACACCCGCCAATTGATCGAGCAAACGTAACATGGGCTTGAGCTCTATGTATCGATCACAAACTTTCCGCAAATAATCCATCACCAATGGCATATCTTTCAAATATCCATCTTTTCCATCTCGATGGTAAAGCCTTGCAAAAATACCAAGTACTTTAATATGACGCTGCGCGCCCATCCACTCAAAGTCTCGGTAGAAATCTGCGACATCCTGCGGAACTGGCAATCCAGCTTTTCTTGCAGATTGCCAATAGCGCACAGCCCAATCCAGGATTTGATCCTCTTCCCAGCTAATATAAGCATCTTTTAGTAAGGAGACGAGGTCATAGGTAATCGGCCCATATACAGCGTCTTGAAAGTCCAAAATACCCAAATCATGAGAACCATCCTGCACCATGAGATTGCGTGAATGATAATCCCGATGCACGTAAACTTTTGCTTGGGCCAAAATATTGGCATTTAACAAATTGAAAGTTTTTTTCATGGTTTGTTGCTGGACATCGGTCAAGACCACTTGCAAACGCTTATTTACATACCAATCAGGAAAGAGCTCCATCTCTCTCATCAATAATGCTTCGTTGTATTCAGGAAACACACTGGCTTTGCTAGCTAATTGCATCTTAATGAGCGCATGACTAGCATCACGATATAAATCTGCTGCGACTTTCAAACCATTCGGCGCTTGAAGGGCACTCAAAAAAGTAGTGTTACCCAAATCCGTAAGGAGTAAAAAACCGCTTGAAATATCTTGCGCAATAATTCTTGGGACATTCAATCCAGCATGCGCAAAAACTTCCGCGACATGCACGAATGGCTTGCAGTCTTCCTGGGAAGGTGGCGCATCCATGGCGATATAAGTTAATTCATTCACAGACACCCTAAAATAACGTCGAAAGCTAGCATCAGATGAAGCAGGCTCGATTTGATAAGGTGCTTTTTTTAACACGTCTGACAACCAAATATTTAATTGCTGCAATCGTTCCAATTTACACATCCATCTAATCAGTTATTAGGGCGCAACTGCCATTTTATTGTTTAAAAAAAATCTAAAAACACATCTTTAAGCTATCATACTGAGATGGTTAAAAAGGTGAATAAAGTCATATCGAATATGCAATTTTATCACCCATAAAACAATCACGCGCTCACTTTAATACTCGCGAATACTGATATTGAAATTTACCTCTTTTATTTTTAGTTTACTCCTTGTTATTTCAGGGATGGAAGTTGCTTTTGCAGACGATACGATCACGCCTGCAAGCAACCAGGGGAGTAACAATCCTATTGAGCTAGCACTTGACCATGAAATGGTGCCCACCGCCCCACTTCCCACAAGTGACATACAAAATGATAATGATCAATCTCAGAAAGCAGAAGTCCGGATAAAACTTCGAATGAGTAAGAGCATTACAGACTTTGATGCACTTAATGCTCCGACAACCGAAAATCAAAAAATTGATCCTCTTGCCTTTAAAAAAGAAGCTGATGCCGAAAATTTATTGGTCGCTAATGGCGCCGTCATCATTGAGGGGGACAGATTAGAGGTTCAATTGGACCGAAGCTTAACCTCTTTGGGAAACGCATCCCTTAAAGCTGGCGGCAATATCATACTTGGGGATCGCATTGAGTTTGATGAACAGAATCGAATGACGCATTCATCAGGCAACGCATCAATTGAGAGTAATGACAGTCTCGTCAAGGGTCCCTCATTCCACCTAAATATTGATGAAAGCACTGGCGAAATGCCAAATGCAACCTTCTTTATGTATAAACCGCTGATCAATCTATCCCCATTAGGAAATTTAGGTGAAAGAATCTACGGTCAAAAGCCTGAAATCAATAACGATCTTTTATCTGGCGTTATTGACAGAAATATGAAGCCGATCAATGGTGAAATGCAACCCTTAATACCTAACGACAACAAAGACTCCGTTGAACCAAAAAAAGTAAGCTCTCGCGGTGACGCTCAAATGTTATTTTTTGAGGGGCAGTCTAAAAAAAGATTGTTAAAATCTCGCTATACCACTTGTGAAGCAGATTCAGATGACTGGTATATCAAATCTGGACAGCTAAAAATCGATGATGAAACCAAAACGGCAGTTGCAACTAACGCGACTGTTGAATTTAAGGGCGTTCCTATTTTATATACTCCTTGGATTAACTTTCCCTATGCCAACCAGCGTAAATCAGGTTTGCTAGCGCCAACTTGGGGAACAACAACCAAGAGCGGATTTGAGGTGCTTCTTCCGTTTTACTGGAATATCTCACCTAACATGGATGCCACTGTTTCGACTCGGGAGTTAAGTAAACGTGGAATACAGTATGCTGGGGAGTTTCGATACTTGGAAGAAAACTTTTCCGGATTAGACAATATTGAATTCCTTCCGTCCGATGACATGACACAAAAAGATCGTTATTTTGCAAGAATTAAACATCAGCAAAACTTTGGTAGCGGGTGGACTGGGGGAATTGATGTTGCAAGGGTCTCAGATAGCCAATACTTTTCAGATCTTTCAACCCATATTATCACGACTAGTCAGGTGAATTTATTACAACAAGCAAACATTAACTATTCAGGACCCACATGGCAATTTGGTGCATTGGCACAAAAATATCAGACTCTGGATAATGTTTCCTATGCCTATGAAAGACTTCCTCAATTAACACTCAACGGCTCCAAGGAATGGGATTGGGGCGGAATTACAAGGGTACAAAATCAACTTGTTAGATTTGAAGCAAATCAGAACTCAACTTTTGACGTGAAATCTGCTACTCGATTTAGCACCTACCCAAGCATCAGTTTCCCGATGAATAAGCCTTATGGTTACGTCACACCCAAATTAGGTGTGAATTACACCAGCTACAATCTAGATAACATTAGTTCAT
>CAJBIA010000001.1 GCA_903953055.1 uncultured Methylophilaceae bacterium | reverse complement strand
TTAGAAGCAACCAATAAACTCTCTTTCTGTATCAGCTGTCATGAAATGCGGGATAACGTTTACCAAGAATACAAAGAGACCGTTCACTTTAAGAACAGAACCGGTGTTCAAGTGACCTGTCCAGACTGTCACGTGCCTAAAGACTGGGGACACAAGATGCTTCGTAAGCTTCAGGCTAGTAAAGAGATTTATGGGAAGATCACTGGCTACGTTGATACTAAAGAGAAGTTTGAATCTCACCGTATGGAACTCGCAACTCATGAATGGGAACGAATGAAAGCTTCCGGTTCACGTGAGTGTCGAAATTGCCATGACTTTGACAATATGCTTCCAAGCAAACAAAAGCCAAAAGCGCAAAAGATGCACGCACAAGCCAAGGCTGAGGGTAAGACCTGTATCGATTGTCACAAAGGGATTGCTCACTTACTCCCTAAGGAATACATCGATCCTGATGAGTAAGGTAAGGCTATAAAAAAGACGGGTTAATCCCGTCTTTTTTGTGTGAAACAATCAAATTAGCAACATAGCCTCATCAAGATCATTCAGAAACTCGCGTATAATTCACGCATACTATGGCATTAAATATCAACATTTCATTAGTCGATAACCCCATTAAATTAGAGGGTTTTGTTCGATGTTAAAGGTTCGCGCGTTAGAGTGCCGTCGCGGCGCAAGTCTTCTCATGAGCGACTTTAATATGTCGCTAGAAGCTGGACAATTGATCCACCTGCAAGGTGCAAATGGTACTGGCAAGACGAGTCTTTTAAGAATCATCTCTGGTCTATCGACTCAAGAGACTGGCAAAGTTCTATGGAACGATGTCGATATTCGAACCGCTAGGGAAGATTATTCATCCAATCTGATCTACATAGGTCATCAGCCCGCGATTAAAGATGACTTAACCGTCCTTGAAAATCTCACTGTTTCTTTAAAGCTTAATGGAGTGAAAGTAGACATTAAGCGATTAGAAGAGGCCTTAGAAGTGGTTGGGTTGGCGAGACGAAAAAATCTACCCGCCCGTGTACTATCTCAAGGGCAACGCCGTCGACTATCCTTGGCAAGGTTATGGCTTGATCAACGACCTCTATGGATTTTGGATGAGCCATTTAACGCCCTGGATGTGCAAGCAAATAAATTATTGGAAGAACGTTTAGATCAACATTTAGTCTCAAGTGGCATGTGCATTCTAACTTCGCATCACACCCCAAACATTGACAAAAAACTTCTCACTGAAGTAAGTCTCGGCCTATGAAAATAGCCGGCATTTTGCAAGCATTGTTATGGCGCGACATAAAGCTCGCCATGCGACGTCAGTCGGATGTGGTGGCGACCTTATTTTTCTTTGTCGTTGCGGTGAGTTTATTCCCGCTTGGGATAGGTTCCGCTCCCTCATTAATGCATGCGATCGGACCGGGGGTTATATGGGTGGCAGCTTTACTCTCATCGATGTTGTCTTTAAATAGATTGTTTTCATCTGATTATGCGGATGGTACGTTAGAGCAATTGCTACTCGTCCCCATGCCATTAACACTCATATTGGCCATTAAAATTTTTGCACACTGGATAGTGGCTGGCTTGCCCTTGGTCATTCTTGCGCCCATCTTGGGGTTACAATTCGATATGGGTGCCAAAGATATCGGAATTTTAGTGCTGTCCCTAATACTAGGAACCCCATTATTAAGTTTGATTGGGGCGATTGGCGCGGCACTCATTCTTGGCATGAGGGGGGGTGGGGTATTATTAGCAATCCTTGTGTTACCCCTTTATATTCCTGTGCTGATTTTTGGCGCTGGCGCGGTCACTGCTAGTGTGAATGGCATTAGCCCTGAGGGGGCTTTATCATTGATTGCGGCAATGCTTACTTTGGGTGTCGTTTTTGCTCCCTTCGCAGCAGCGGTTGCATTAAGAATTTCTTTGGAGTGACTATCATCGTGAATTGGTATAAATTTTCATCCCCTAAAACCTTCTACCCGGTCGCTGGTAGCCTGGCCCCTTATTTTCTGGGGGTGGCTGGTGCACTATTAATTTTAGGGTTATACATTGCATTCTTTTTGGCCCCGACAGACTTTCAGCAAGGTGAGGCTTATCGCATCATTTTTGTTCATGTTCCAGCGGCTTGGATGTCCATGTTTGTGTACTTGATCATGGCTGGTTGGAGCGTGGTAGGCTTGTCACTAAATTCAAAACTCTCTTATATGATGGCGCAAGCATTAGCTCCAACAGGTGCTATATTTACTTTCTTGGCGCTTGTGACCGGATCATTATGGGGCAAGCCCATGTGGGGTGCGTGGTGGGTTTGGGATGCGCGCTTAACATCCGAGTTAATTTTATTGTTTTTGTATGTTGGCTACATGGCATTGCATTCTGCCTTAGATGATGTGAGACGAGCAGATCGCGCAACGGCAGTTTTTGCCTTGGTCAGCGCTGTCAACGTCCCCATCATTTATTTCTCTGTGAAGTGGTGGAATACCCTACATCAAGGGGCTAGTGTAAGTCTTACACAAGCACCTGCTATGGCAAAGATAATGCTCATGGGTATGTTGATCATGTCAATTTCGTTTTGGATGTATACGATTGGCGTCGCACTCTTACGCTTGCAATGCATTATTGCAGAGCGCGAACGCGAAATTATTTGGATGAATGAAGCACAAAGGAGCGAATAATGCATTGGGGAAGCTTAGATAATTTTTTAGCCATGGGCGGATATGGATTTTATGTCTGGATCTCCTTTGGGCTCACACTCGCTTGCTTATTATTTGAATTATACGGCCTGCAGAAAAGACACGTGAATAGTCAGGGAGATATTTAATGAAGTCACGTTATAAACGCGCTGCATTTATTGTGACGGGTCTTGTTGCCATTGCCATTGCTGCAACCTTGGTGCTCAATGCGTTTCGCAGTAATCTTGTTTTCTTTTTTACGCCCACTCAAGTATTTAAGGGCGAGGCGCCCAAAAATATTAGTTTTCGAATTGGCGGCTTAGTAGAGCAAGGAAGTTTAAAACGATCAGCCGATACCTTAGAAAATCAGTTTGTGGTCACCGATACCATAAAGCGCATTAATGTTGTCTATACTGGCATTCTTCCTGATCTGTTTAGAGAGGGGAAAGGTGTTGTTGCGCAGGGGAAACTTAATCAAGATGGCGTGTTTCATGCTGATAATGTCCTTGCCAAACATGATGAGAATTACATGCCACCTGAGGCTGCTGAGGCATTAAAGCAGGCAAACACTCTTAACGAAAAAACTGGAAAAACTCTAGTCATCCCGGAAGCTAAACCATGATCCCTGAAATCGGACACTTTTCTTTAATTCTTGCCCTAGTTTTGGCAATCGCTCAATCAACCTTTTCTTTTAAAGGCGCATCATCAAACCAGCCTGTTTTTATGAGTGCAGGATTGTCAGCGGCACGAGGGCAATTTTTCTTTGTCTCAATTGCTTTCATTAGTCTTGGCTATGCTTTTTATAGCAGTGATTTTTCAGTCTTGTATGTCGCGTCAAATTCCAATTTCAACCTACCAATTCAGTACAAGCTTGCCGCAATATGGGGAGGGCACGAAGGTTCGATGTTGCTTTGGACTGCGACCTTGTCGCTCTGGACAATGGCCGTCACGATCTTTAGTCAGCACTTGCCAGCTCAATTTCGTGCGCGTTTGATTGGAACGATGGGGCTCATTACCGTAGGCTTCTTGATCTTCATTCTGTTCTCATCTAATCCTTTTGAGCGACTGATTCCAGCGGCATTAGAAGGCAGGAGTCTTAACCCGCTGCTTCAAGATCCTGGAATGGTATTTCATCCCCCAGTACTTTATATGGGTTATGTTGGGTTTTCAGTAGCATTTGCTTTTGCCATTGCTGCACTTTTAGGCGGCGAGCTTAATCCAGAGTGGGCGCGTTGGACGCGCACTTGGACCACAATTGCTTGGATATTTTTAACCGTTGGGATTGCTTTTGGAAGTAAATGGGCTTATTACGAATTAGGCTGGGGTGGTTGGTGGTTCTGGGATGCGGTTGAAAATGCATCCTTCATGCCATGGTTGGTTGGAACGGCACTGATCCACTCTTTAGCGGTGACTGAGAAGCGAGATGCATTCAAGATGTGGACAGTGCTTCTCGCGATCTTTGCATTCT
The DNA here is from genome assembly GCA_903953055.1 of uncultured Methylophilaceae bacterium. Classification (GTDB taxonomy): domain Bacteria; phylum Pseudomonadota; class Gammaproteobacteria; order Burkholderiales; family Methylophilaceae; genus Methylopumilus_A. The sequence goes on along the minus strand of CAJBIA010000001.1, from coordinate 4,157 downwards.
CACTATCGTTATTAGGAACATTTCTTGTGCGTTCAGGGGTGTTGACCTCGGTACATGCATTCGCCAGTGACCCAACACGCGGCTTATTTATTCTTGCCTTCTTAGCCATCGTCATCGGTGGGGCGTTGATATTATTCGCGATTAGGGCTCCTAAAGTGGGTCTTGGCGGTAAGTTTGGCGTTGTTTCTCGGGAATCATTTTTGTTGGCAAACAATGTTGTGATGGTGGTGGCCTGCGGTGTGGTGATGCTCGGTACGCTATATCCGTTATTTTTAGATGCATTAGGCATGGGTAAAATTTCGGTTGGCCCGCCATACTTCAATACAGTCTTTGTTCCCGTCATGGCCCCAGCCTTCTTTTTGATGGGTCTTGCAATATTTTCGCGTTGGAAAAATACTGAATTGCCTTCATTAATCAGTCGACTTAAATGGGCGTTTATCATTTCTGTCGTGACTGCAATTGTTACACCTGCAGTCATGGGGCAATGGAAACCCATGGTCAGCCTTGGATTGCTGATGGCTTTTTGGATTATCACGACAGCGATGGTAAGTTTGTATGACTATATGGTGGCAGGATCCGGGAATTTGATCTTGAGAGTCATCCGTCTTCCAAGGGCCTATCAAGGGATGATATTGGCGCACTTGGGTGTGGCAGTATTTATTGTCGGGGTCACCTTAGTCGGTGGCTATGGACTTGAACAAGATCTACGTATGAGCCCTGGTGAAAAAGTGAAGGTTGATCAATTTACATTCCAATTTGATGGCGTTACCCAAACTGCAGGCCCCAATTACATGGCGGTTCGAGGACATTTTACAGTGAGTAAAAGTCAAGGCGCGCCTATTATTCTTGAGCCAGAAAAACGTAGTTACCAAGAAGATAGTATGCCAATGACTGAGGCCGCGATTGAGACTGGGCTGATGAAAGACTTATATGTTTCATTAGGTGAGCCACTTAATAGTGAAGCTTGGGCTGTGCGTATCTATATTAAGCCATTTGTGCAATGGATTTGGTTCGGTTGTTTCATGATGGCTGGTGGGGGAATCTTGGCACTTTTTGATCCTAGATACCGCCGTAAAAATAAGAAAGCGCTTGGATAGTGTCATGAAAACTCAGCTTAAATATCTAATTCCATTTGTTATTTTTTTGATGCTGATCGGTTTTTTTCTAAAGGGCCTTAATCTCGACCCGCGAGAGGTCCCTTCGCCGCTTATTAATAAACCAGCGCCTATGTTTGAACAGCCCCTGCTCAATGATGCGAGTAAAACCTTTTCGTCTAACAGTATGCTTGGACAAGTCTGGCTTCTAAACGTGTGGGCATCTTGGTGTACAGCTTGCCGAGATGAGCACCCATTATTGATGGCAATGTCTCAGCAAATCGATGTGCCAATCGTTGGGATAGATTACAAAGACACTAACCCAGAGGCTTTGGATGTTCTTTCGAAGTTAGGTAATCCTTACTCTGCAGTGGCAACTGATGTTGAAGGAAGAGTGGGTATTGACTATGGGGTTTATGGGGTTCCGGAAACTTATCTGATTGATAAAGAGGGTGTCATTAGATATAAGCAGATTGGACCAATTACGGTAGCTGCACTTCAAGAGAAAATCATACCGATGATCAAAGGACTCAAGTAATGAAAAGACTGCTAGCATTATTTCTATTGTTGCTTTCACTTGCCCTAAATGCAGAATCTATCGCTAGCGACCCATTGGTTGAGGCCAGGCTAAAAAGCCTGTCCCAAGAGTTGCGTTGTTTGGTTTGCCAAAATCAAACTCTTGCAGACTCTACAGCTCCTTTGGCAGAAGACTTGCGGCGAGAGATCCGTGAGCTAATCGCAAAAGGGATGACCGATGAGGAAATTACCAATTACTTGGTGGCACGGTATGGAGACTTTGTTAGATATCGTCCACCATTTAAGTCACAAACTGCATTGCTTTGGCTAGGCCCAACAGTGATGCTTATCATTGGCTTTGTCGTTCTGTGGGTTACATTGCGCCGTCGTAATAAAACATTGCCTAATGATTATGAGGTAGCGGATGAGATATAATATTTTGATGATTTTTAATCACAAAAAAGCCACTCTAAAGTGGCTTTTTTGCTGTTTGGCTTGGCGTTGGAACAAATCAACTGATTTGCTATCAAAATAAGATATTTAATTATTTAATATTGTTATGAAATCACTTAACTTAATACTATTCAGCCTGTTTTTAACAATGGTTACCAGTACAGTCGTTGCGCAAACAATTTTCGATAAAAACTTTACTGGTGTTCAAAAAGAACAATATGCAGATGGCAAGCCTAAGTACGAAGTCAATATCGTGAAAGGTAAAAAGCAAGGACTTGAGACATTTTGGTATGCCAGCGGAGCCATATATATTCAAACTAATTATGTGGATGACAAAGAGGATGGTGTTTGGAAACAATGGTATGAGAATGGCCAGCTTAAGCTAGAAGCTAATTATAAAGATGGACGCGAACACGGAAGTTTCACACAGTGGTACGAAAATGGGCAAACGCGTGTGCAAAGCCACTTTGTCGAGGGCAAAAAAGAAGGCGTGGAAACTGCATGGAATAAAGATGGAAGTGTTAAATACCAAAGCACTTACAAGGATGGCCAGGAACTTAAGCAGTAGAATTTTCAGACATAAAAAAGCCCACATTTCTGTGAGCCTTTAAAATGTGGTGTTGCCGGAATCGAGCCAATCGCCGTCAAGTTCCTTCTTGCAATTAAATATCAAGGGGAGGAGTATCTAAGTGAGCTAATTTTTAGCTGGGATATTAAAAAATAGAAATTTTAGGGTGGATGAAATGAATAAAATATTAGCTTCTTTTATTGTCGTTATTGCTATAAATGCATTACCAGCTTTGGCCCATGATTCATCAGAAAATCCCGGCTGCACTCTTGCATCACTTAAAGGGACGTATACATTTAATGCTCAAGGTTTTAATTTAATTTCTAATACATATGTGCCTTCTAGTTATATTGGGATGGTATATTTTAATGGTAATGGAGCTGGTCAAGCTAAGTGGTACTTTTCAGGGAGCAGTTTTTCTGGTGACGAAGAATCTATTGATGTTGTTGCCACTAATACTTATGTTATGGAATCAAACTGTCATGCCCGGGTAACTTATAAAAACGGTAAGGTTTTTGATTATTTTGTTGCGCCTGATGGGACTTCAGCCCAATGGGCAATTAATTATCCAGAGACTTCTAGATTTTCTAGTGAGGCTAAGCGTATATCAAGATCTAATCTACTTTTGAATTAATAGTCTTAGTTTAAAAGGCCAATCAAGATACATATTGATTGGCCTTTTAGTTCCGATGAACGAATATAGTTTAAAGATTATATTATTGGAATTAATGCATTAAGGTGCTTGTAGGTGATCAACTTCGAACTCTGTTGCTTGCGGTTCAGTTTTAAATCCGCCCATAACTTGTGAGCGAATTGTAGGTAGCAAGGTTCCATTTAGAAATTTCTGCCAGCTTGCTTTTGAGTCGTGTATTGCCACGACAGTCCAGCCACCAGGAGATGGACCCGCGGCATGATAAAGCTGACCCTCTGGAAGACTGGCGCCGCCGTTAGGATGCACTATGGAAACTTCTGCATCGTATTGAGCTTTTGTGCCCCCCGGGAAAAAATGAATAATTCCATAAGCCATTTTCACACCCTCCATTGTTATAAATTTAATTTAGATGACGTTTATATTTTCACTGATTCGTCAATTCTCAAGATACATTTGAATTGTAGAATTAGCTAGTTTTATAGATGGTCTTCCTAAAACTCACAGACAAAAAAGCCCACATTTCTGTGAGCCTTTAATAGGTGGTGGCTGGGGGCGGAATCGAACCGCCGACACGCGGATTTTCAATCCGCTGCTCTACCAACTGAGCTACCCAGCCATCATTTCTTGATGCTTGCACATCTAGAAAGACGGGCATTATAGCAAACTAAATGCCTTCTGGCACCCCTAAGATTGGATCCGCTGGCTTTTCTATTCAAATAAATTCAAGTTTGCACCTTTTGTCCAATAGGTTATGGCTTGTGCAATAATTAGTGCATTGTTTATTGTTTTTTAAGGTTTTAGATGGACGTCTATTTAGTACGTCATACAGCGCCAAATGTCTTATCTGATATTTGTTACGGCCAAGCAGATGTTG